>DASUVU010000219.1:0-6588 GCA_036378815.1 Agromyces sp.
TCTCGCGGTTCGCGAACACGGCGGGGTCGTCGGCCCGCCAGAGGGCCTCGAGCGGCGCGACGATGAAGTCGCGCCCGAGTTCCTTCTTGCTCCGGAACTTCAGCGTGTAGGCCACGCCGAAGAGCGCCTCGAGGGCCGCCGCATAGTCGGGCGACGTGTTCGGGTCTCCGTGCCCGTCGACGACGAGGTAGCGCATCGGCGGCACGTCGACGAGGGTGAAGTCCTTCGCCGACGGCGCGTAGAGCTCGCGATGGACGCGCTTGACGTCGTACTTCTCGCCTTCCCCGACTGCCATGACGCGAGGCTACGGCATCGAGCGGTCGGGCGGATCAGCCGAGCGCGGCGATCGCGTCCTCCACGAGCTGCACCTCGTACGGCTCGCTGGCGGCCTCGGGCGTGAATCCCATGCGCACGACCACGAGGTTCTCCGACGGCACGACGAACACCTTCTGGCCGTCGTGACCGCTCGCGTAGAACGTGTCTTCGGGCAATTCGGGCCAGCGCAGCTCACCACCGAGCATCGGATTGACACGCCATCCCATGCCGTATCCGGGGTCGTCGGTCTCGGCGACGTCGGTGACCGTGAGGCTCTGCTCCATCCAGTCCTCGGGCAGCAGCTGCTCGCCGTTCCACTCGCCGTTCTGCATGGCGAACTGACCGATGGCGGCCCAGTCGCGCGGGGTCGCCCAGAGGTAGGAGGAGCAGACTGGCGTGCCTGCGGCATCCGGTTCGAAGGTCGCCGACGAGAGGCCGAGCGGCCCCAACAGCTGCTGCCGGGGCAGGTCGGCGCCCGAACCGGTGCGCTCGTTCAGTACCGAGCAGAGCAGGTTCGTGTTGCCGCTCGAGTATTCCTGCACCGTGCCCGGCTCGTGCTCGAGCGGAAGGCTGGCGACGTACGCACCCATGTCCTCCTCGAGATAGAGCATGCGCGTGATCGGCGTGCCGAGATCGTACGTCTCGTCCCACTCGAGGCCGCTCGTCATGCGCAGCAGTTGCTCGATGGTGATGTCGGCGCGTTCGTCGGTCCATTCGGGGCGCAGGTGGTCGTCGTCGAGCGACACGACGCCCTGCTCGACGAGCACGCCGGTGAGCAGGCTCGCGACGCTCTTCGACATCGACCAGCCGAGCTGCGGAGTCTCGGCGTCGAAGCCGTCGGCGTAGCGCTCGGCGACGAGTTCGCCGTCCTTCACGATGACCACGGCGCGGGTGCCCAGGAGGTCGGCGCGCCTCTGCGGCAGGTCGTCGCCGAAGGCGCCCGCCATCGCCGCCTCGAGGCCCGGGTTCGGCGCGGGCGCGGGTGCGTCGGTGAAGGGGTTGGCGCCGGTTTCGATGACGGATGCCGCGCCGAGGTCGGGCCTCGAATCGGCGAGGGTGCACCCGAGCCCGTCGGTGAACCACGCCCGCTGGCGCGCGAGCGCTCCCAAGAGGCTTGCCGTCGTCGGATCGCTCGCATCGTCGACACGCAGGTAGGGCACGAGCGGATTCGGCGGGAGGTCGGTCTCGGGGTCGTCGCGCCCTGCGACCTCGGAGATCGCGCACGCGTTGTGCGCGGCGTACCCGGTTCCGGTGAGCAGGATCGGGCGCTGCCAGAGGTAGACGCCGGTGAATGCCGCGATGAGCACGAGGACGAGGACGGCGACGACGGCGATCGTCCGGCGGAGAATGCGCACCAGCGGATGCTAGCAGCGCGTCGAGACATCGGCTGATCGCAGCCGGCGATTGTGCGCGGCGCCGCGGCGCGGCATCCTGAACCAATGAGTGACCGTGACGAGTTCCTGGCCTGGGTCGAGAGCGACCTCGTCGAGGCCGAGCGTGCCATGTTCGACGGCGACGACGGCCCGCGCAAGCAGATCTGGTCGCGAGTCGAACCGGTGAGCGTGCTCGGCGCCTGGCGGAACGCCGTGGGCCGAGACCAGCTCGTCGAGGCGTTCGAGGTGCTCGTCACGAGCTTCTCGGAGTGCACCGACTACGCGCTCGAGCTGATCTCGTTCGATGTCATCGACGACGTGGCGTACACCGTGGGCTACGAGCGGGTCTCGGCCTCGATCGACGGCGAGCCGCGCACGTTCACGCTGCGCGCCACGCAGGTGTACCGGCGCGACGACGGCGCGTGGCGCGTGGTGCACCGGCACGCCGATGCGATCTCGGGCCCCGCTGTGGGCGGCTCCCCGGTCGTCGAGTAGCGCCGCCGCCCCCGCCTACTCCCCCGCGCTCCTCCACTCGAATCCGTCGGGGTCGGTGAACGAGCCGCCGTCGGAGTTGATCCGGATGCGGTGCGAGCCGCTGCCTTCGGGAGCGACGCCCGCGGCCTTCGCGAGCGCGCGCCGCTTGTAGAGGCCGAGGCCGATCGGGCTCGACGGGGTGGCGAAGTCGACGTAGCTGCCGAAGCTCTTCGCGACCGCGAGGCCGCGCTCGCCGTAGAACTTCTTGCTCGCGCCGACGTCCTCGGCGGCCAGCAGGATCACGATGTTGTCGAAGTCGCGGGATGCCTCGGTGGTGTCCTTCTTCGCCGAGGTCGCCAGCTGCCAGATCGCGCCGTCGGGCGCCTGCACGACGCCTCCGACGCCCCAGAGGGACTTCTCGACGGGCTTGACGACGCTCGCGCCGGCGGCGACGGCCGAGTCGAACAGCGCCCGCACGTTGGCCGGTTGCGAGGTGACGAGCGACACGGTGTAGCCGCGGAATCCGCTGCTCGCGGCATCCGATGCCACCGTTCGCACCTGGGAGTCGAGCCCGAACGCCTCGGCGTAGAAGCGCTGGGCGGCCTCGGGGTCGTCTGCCTCGAGCGTGATGGAGTCGATGGAGGTGATGGTCTTCAGGTCGCTTGCGTTCATGACCCCCACGTTATTCACGTCGGCCGACGCCCGCTTCTCGATTCCTGCTCGATGCGCGCTCGCTGTGTACGAGCGGTCAGCCCTCGGCGACCAGTTCGGCGAGGGCCGTCTCGGGGGGTGATGCGCTGTAGTTCGGAAGGTCGGCGTAGATCTCGTCACGGTGCTCGGCGACCACCTGCGCGAATGCCTCGGGCGAGTCGATCCACATGTATATGGCAGCGACGAAGGGGGCGGGCGGGCGACCGGGGATGTCGGCCGGCACGGTCACCTCCCACCGCTTGCAGTGCTCGCCGAACAATCCGACGAACCACGGCACATGCTTCGTCGTGTAGTACTCGACGTCGAATCGGTCGTTGGGTGTGCGGTAGACAGCGGACACGCAGTACATCACTCCTCCATCTGCATCGTCGGGGACGACGCGTCTGGCCTGCAGTCTGTCATTCCCCGGCATGGATAACCGCAGCACCAGATCCGAACTCAGCCCGAAGTCGAGGGGATCTGCGTCGACCATTCGCCGTCAACGAACCAGTAATCCTGCCACTCGTTCGACAGGACCGCAGTCGCAACCCCGATCGAGTCGCCCTCGACGACCAACTGCTGGCGATCCTTTCCAGCACTCCAGGTGATGCCGATGTTCCATCGGCAGAAGCAGACCTGCGCGTCGCCATTGCCCTGCTTCGTCACACTGACGACGAAGACCTCGGGGTCGTCCTTCGCGACTTGATACGGAAAGTGCAGCTCTGGGTCGGTCAGCTCGAGTACCGGCGGCATGTCGGCGAAATTCGTCGCGAGCGTTGACACGCCCATCTCCCCACCGAACGGCTTGCACTCGTAGATCACGATGATCTCCTCGTCCACGGTGATCGGTTCGAAATCGGCCACATCGATGGAATGGATGACGACGGCCTCCTCACCTTTGCCGTGCAACGTGAGCTCGATCATCCGAGCGGTGACAGGAAGCCCTCCATGCTCGACGATCCACTTACCGTCGAACTCTGCGAGCTGGACAGCTCGCCCACCCTCGACCGATGCGACTGGAACGTCCTCGAGGAGCGACGCAGGCAGCGCATACGCGTCGCACTCACCCTCGGTATCGTTGACGGACACCTCGAGCGCACTCGAGCCTTCAAGCAGCGGAGCTACACGGGTGAAGAGCCACGTGCCGAAGGCGGCGAGGAACGCGGCTGCCACCGCTCCGGCGGCGATCACCCACCAACGTTTCTTCGGTTCGGGCGGCCCCGCGCCTTGCGCTGGCACCATCGGGTTCGACCCACCGTCAACCACCATCGCGCCACCCTCCCCGCGGCTCGATCGACGTGGTCAGTTTAGCGTCGGGGTTCGTCCGCGACCACGAGTCAGGCGAGCCGAATGCTCCTCGGCACGCCCCCTCCTTGCCGAAACGGCAATCGAGCGTGCGGATCGTTCGCGGCATCCGTACCCTCATGGACCAGCGGAAAGGAGCGCACTCGATGAGCCATCACGAACACCGGCCCGGTCACACGGATGCCGCCACCACGGAGATGTTCGAGCCGTCGGCCTGGGATGAGCGATACTCCGGCGACGCGAAGGTGTGGAGCGGTGAACCCAACCCGCAACTGGTCGCCGAGGCGTCGCGGCTGACGCCCGGCACTGCGCTCGACGTCGGGTGCGGAGAGGGCGGCGACGTGATCTGGCTGGCTCGGCAGGGCTGGCGCGTGACTAGTGCCGACTTCTCGGCGGCCGGCCTCGCCCGCGCGGCCCGCAACGCCGAAGCGGCCGGGGTCGCCGACCGCACGGTCTGGTGGCAGGTCGACGCTCGCACCTTCGCGGCCGGCGGGCGCTCGTACGACCTCGTGACGACGCACTTCCTGCACCCGCCCGACGGCGGAATGGTCGATGTGGCGCGCCGCCTGGCCTCGGCCGTCGCCCTTGGCGGGCACCTCCTCGTGGTCGGCCATGCGCCCTCCGAGGCGTTCTCGCACCTCGCGGCGAGCCAGCACAATGCGATGTTCCTCGCCGAGGACCTCGTGCCGGCGCTGCCCGATGACTTCGAGGTCGTCGTGGTCGAGCAGCGACCACGGACGGTGGTCCGCGACGGCGCGACGGTCGAGATCGAGGACTCCACGCTGCTCGCCCGCCGGGCTCGGTGAGAGCTCACCACGCCGAACCGGCACGCAGGGCGGCATCCACTGCCTCGTCGACGGGACCGATCCACGCCTCGCCGTGACCCGGCAGCACGACTCCGGACGACGACGTCCGAACCTCCGCGAGTGACTCGCGGGCGCGCACCGGGTCATGGTGGAACATCGCAGGCAGCACCTGCGGGCCGACTATGCCTGACACGCGATGACGGGTCGCGAGTGCATCGCCGACGACGAGCACGCCCTCGTCCTCGAAGCCGAACGCGGTGTGCCCGGTCGTGTGGCCATCGACCAAGAGGACGCGCGGATGGCCAGGAACGTCGGCCAGACCCTGCCGCATCGGTATGGCCGCGGCATCCGGAATGCCGAGGCGGGGCTTCCACTCCAGCAGCGGCAAGACCTCGAACGACCACCGCAGCACACCCGGACGCCACGCGTGTCGCAACACGTCGCCCACTCCGGCCTGCTGCACGACTGCGCGGCGAACGTTCGGCACCTCCGCCGGGTGTGCGAGAACGGGCGTGCCGAACTCGGAGGCGAGCCATGCCGCGCCGCCCAGGTGGTCGGCGTGCCCGTGGGTGATGAGGACGGCGGTCACGTCCTCGATGCGGCATCCGATCGAGTGCAACGAGGCGGCGAGCAGGTCGCGCTGTCCTGCAAACCCCGAGTCGATGAGGGTGACGCCGTCGGCCCCGGCGTAGATCGACCAGTTCACGTGCTCGGTGTGCACGAAGTGGACATGCTCGCTCACGCGGTCGACGCGGAACTCGCGCCGGCCTGGCCGAGCATGCACTCCATCGGCACTCACCATGCCCCCTGCCGTCGGTACCACTCGACCGGCCTCTCAAGGCTACCGACCTCGGCGCGCCGAAAGGGGGTGTCGCGTCGAGGATTCCCGGCACTTCGGCACTCCGGCACTTCGGCACCGATCCTGCCGATGCGAGCGCCGCTGCCGTCGGACTCGAATCCGGGTCGCGGATGTCGCAGGTGCGGCGTACCGTGTGCGGCATCCGTGACCAGGGAGGACTGACCATGGCGAACCTCGTCGTGCACTTCGAGATCCACGCGTCGGAGCCCCAGCGGCTCGTCGACTTCTACACCGAGCTGCTCGGCTGGAAGTTCACGCAGTACGGCGATACCTACTGGGTGATCGAGACCGGCGAGGGCGCCATCGGCAACGTCGCCGGCCAGCCCGGCATGGGCATCAACGGCGGGCTCACCAAGCGCGAGGGCCCCGCGCCCGAGATCGGTGCGCCCGTCAACGGGTGCAACATCGTGATCGGAGTGGACGACGTCGACGGCCTGATGCGCCGAGGGATCGAACTCGGTGCCACCGAGGCGCTCCCCGCCACCGACTGGCCAGAGATCGGCCGGGGCGGGTACCTGCTCGACCCCGACAACAACGTGTTCGGCCTCATCTCGCCGGTGCTCTCCGACGGAACGACCGCGATGGGCATGGAGTCCGAGAAGGCGTAGGGCGAGCGTCCTGCGCACACCCCCGCCGCTCCACAGCCGTACCCGGGGTTCCCGGCGTAGCATCCGGGCATGCGACCCATTCCCTTGGCGACCGGTCCCGAACAGGAGTCCGTGTGGGACTACCCACGCCCGCCGGCCGTCGAGGTGATCGACGCGCG
>DASUVU010000220.1:0-4796 GCA_036378815.1 Agromyces sp.
CTGATGACGTCTCCGCGGCGCACGATGCCCGCCCGGGTGCGGTCGTGCTCGTCGGCCACCTCGCCCACGAGTTCCTCCACGAGGTCCTCGAGCGTCGCGACGCCCGCCGTGCCGCCGTACTCGTCGACGACGACGGCCATCTGGTAGCCCCGCCCGCGGAGTTCCCCGAGCAGCGTGTCGAGCTTCATCGTCTCGGGCACGCGCAACGCCTCGGACTGCAGGGCCGAGGCCGGGACATCCGCCCGTCGCTCCCTGGGCACCGCGACGGCCTGCTTGACGTGGACGATGCCCACGATGTCGTCGAGGTTCTCGTCGTAGACCGGGAATCGGGAGAAGCCCGTCTGCCGCGCGAGCTCGAGCACCGCTTCGGCCGACTCCTGGCGCTGCACCGCACCGACCGATGGGCGAGGCGTCATGACGTCGGATGCGTCGTGGTCGGCGAACCGCAGCGTGCGCCCGAGCAGCGTGGCGGTGTCCTTCTCGAGCAGCCCCGCGCTCGCCGAGCGTCGAACGAGGGACGAGAGCTCCTCGGCGGAGCGGGCCGCCGAGAGCTCCTCCTTGGGCTCGATGCCGACGGCACGCAGCAGGATGTTGGCACTGCCGTTCAGGAGGGCGACCGCCGGGCGGAACACCCAGGTGAACGCCGCCTGGAACGGCATGACCACGATCGCGGTCCGCCGCGGCAGTGCGAGCGCGAAGTTCTTCGGCACGAGCTCGCCGATCACCATCGAGAGCAGGGTCGCGATCACGATCGCAGTCGTGGCGCCGACCGGTCGCAGGGCCGCCTCGGGCAGGCCGATCGCCGCGAGCGGCCCGGCGAGGAGCGAGCTGATCGCCGGCTCCATGGTGTAGCCCGTGAGGAGCGTCGTGAGCGTGATGCCGAGCTGCGCGCTCGACAGGTGGGTCGAGGTGATCTTGAGCGCGGCGATGGTGATGCCGAGCCGGGTCTCACCCCGAGCCCGTCGCGCCTCGAGCTCCGCCCGATCGAGGTTGACGAGCGCGAACTCGCTGGCGACGAACAAGCCCGTGCCGATGGTGAGGAGGAGTCCGATGCCGAGGAGTATCCACTCAGACATCCGTGCCTCCCCATTCGGTCACGGGCGAGGGTCTATGGCCGGGCGTATTCGCAGAGGGGGGATCGTCCATCGTCAGCCAAGTATATCGGCGGGCGCCGGCGGATTCCGCGCCGTCTCACCAGCTGACCGGGAGTGCCTTGCCCTCCTCGTAGCCCGCCGCCGACTGGATGCCGACGAGGGCGTTCTCGCGGAACTCCTCGATCGTGCGCGCTCCCGCGTACGTGAAGGAACTGCGCACGCCCGACGTGATCATGTCGAGCAGGTCCTCGAGCGAGGGCCGCAGCGGATCGAGGTAGATCGACGACGACGAGATGCCCTCGGCGAACAGCTCCTTGCGCGCCAACTCGTACGGCGAGAGCCGGTCGAATCGCTCGCGCACGGCCTTCGTCGACGCCATTCCCCAGCTCTCCTTGTAGAGGCGGCCGGATGCGTCGCGCCGCAGCGTTCCCGGCGCCTCGATCGTGCCGGCGAACCACGAGCCGATCATGACGGATGCCGCGCCCGCGGCCAGCGCGAGCGCCACGTCGCGCGGATACCGCACGCCGCCGTCGGCCCACACCTTCGCCCCGAGCTCCCGTGCCGCGTCGGCGGTCTCGAGCACCGCGGAGAACTGCGGACGGCCGACCGCCGTCATCATGCGGGTCGTGCACATGGCACCCGGGCCGACACCCACCTTCAACACGTCGGCACCGGCCTCGACGAGGTCGGCCACGGCATCGGACGTCACGACGTTGCCCGCGACGATCGGCACCCCGAGGTCGAGGTCGCGCACGATGCCGACCGCCCGCACCATGCCCTCCTGGTGGCCGTGGGCGGTGTCGATCACGAGCATGTCCACACCGGCGGCGGCGAGCGCAGTCGCCTTCGCCGCGACATCCCCGTTGATCCCCACGGCCGCGGCCACGCGGAGCCGCCCCTGCGCGTCGACGTTCGGCTCGTAGATCGTTCCGCGCAGGGCGCTGCGCCGGCTGAGCGTCCCGACGACGCGACCGTGTTCGAGCACGGGCGCGAAGTCGAGGCCGGCCTCGACCATGAGGTCGAACGCCCGGCGCGGCGAGTCGACGTCGTCGGCATCGAGCGAGGCGAGGCTGCCGTGGATGAGATCGCCGAGGCGGGCATCGGGAAGCGCCGTCGCCAGGCGCTCCGCCCCGATGCATCCGACGAATCCACCGCGTGAGTCCTGCAGCACGATGCCGTGCCCGGGCACCGGCGGGAGCACGGCCAGCGCATCGGCGACGGTGTCGTCGGGCGCGAAGTCGTGCGGGGTGTCGAATCGCGGCGACTGGCGCTTCACCCAGCTGATCGCCTCGTCGAGCTCCTGCAGGTGGAGGTCCTGCGGAAGCACTCCGAGGCCGCCACGACGGGCCAGCGTGGCCGCCAGTCGTGGCCCGGTGATCGAATTCATGTTGGCCGAGACGATGGGCACGGATGCCCCTGAGCCGTCGTCGGGGGCCAGGGAGACGTCGAGCCGGCTGGTGACTTCCGAGCGGCTCGGAACGAGGAACACGTCCGAGTACGTGAGGTCGTGGCGCGGGTTCGTCCGGTAGAACTCCATGCTGTCAACGCTACCGCCGCGCAGGCGACCCCAAGGTCGGCGGGGGTTAGGCTTGTGTGGGTGATCACGTCACGCGTGCGCGTACATGCGGATCGCCGGCAGGAATTCCAGCATCAACGGAGAGAGTGGGCGAAAAGGCTGTGTCGAGCCAATTGACCGGGTCGGGATCGGAAGAGACGACGGCAGGCGACTACGGAGCCAACGAGTGGCTCGTCGACGAGATGTACGAGAAGTACGTGGTCGACCCCGATTCCGTCGACAAGACCTGGTGGCCGGTGCTCGAGCACTATCGACAGGTGCGCTCCGGCGACGGCCAGGCGACCGCCACCCAGCCGCCCGCACAGTCCGCCGCCCCCGCCCCGTCAGGCGCACCCGCCGACGCGGCACCGACCGCAGCAGCCGCGCCGCCCGCGCCCGCCGCCGAGGCTGTACCGCCGGCACCGAGTGCTCCGGCCGCTCCCGCTCCTCCGGCCGCGCCCTCCTCCGAGGCGGCGCCGCCCGCGGCGCCCCCGACCGGCGAGCCGGCCCCGGCCACCGCGCCCTCCCCCGCCATCGGCCAGACCCCGGCGGCCCGCACGACGTCGGTCGCCCCGCGCACCGCGCCCGTGCCCGCCGACGTGCCCATCACGAGCCCGCAGCCGGTCGTCGCCGAGGGTCCGCGTGAAGACCAGGTCGTGACGCTGAAGGGCCTGCCGAAGACGCTGGCCGCGAACATGGACCAGAGCCTCACCGTGCCGACCGCGACGAGCGTGCGCACGATCCCGGCGAAGCTCATGATCGACAACCGCATCGTGATCAACAACCACCTCCGTCGCTCCCGCGGCGGCAAGGTGTCGTTCACCCACCTCATCGGTTGGGCGATCATCCAGGCGCTCAAGGACTTCCCGAGCCAGAACGTGGCCTACGCCGAGATCGACGGCAAGCCCAGCATGGTGAAGCCCGCCCACATCGGGCTCGGCATCGCGATCGACCTCCCGAAGCCCGACGGCACGCGGGCCCTCCTCGTCCCGGCGATCAAGCGCGCCGAGACGATGACCTTCAACGAGTACCTCGCGGCCTACGAAGACCTCGTGCAGCGCGCCCGGGCGAACAAGCTGACCGCCGACGACTTCTCGGGCGCGACGATCTCGCTGACCAACCCCGGCGGAATCGGTACCGTGCACTCCGTGCCGCGGCTCATGAAGGGCCAGGGCTGCATCATCGGCGCGGGTGCCCTCGAGTACCCCGCCGAGTTCCAGGGCGCCAGCGAGAAGACGCTCGCGAACCTCGCCATCGGCAAGACCATCACCCTCACGTCGACGTACGACCACCGTGTGATCCAGGGCGCCGGCTCGGGCGAGTTCCTGAAGAAGGTGCACGAGCTGCTCATCGGCGAGCGCGACTTCTACCAGGACATCTTCGCGGCACTCCGCCTGCCCTACGAGCCCATCAAGTGGAACCACGACATCTCGGTCGACATCGCCAGCGCGATCGACAAGACCGCGCGCGTGCAGGAGCTCATCAACTCGTTCCGGGTTCGCGGCCACATGATGGCCGACACCGATCCGCTCGAGTACGTGCAGCGTTCGCACCCCGACCTCGACATCGAGAGCCACGGCCTGACCTTCTGGGACCTCGACCGCGAGTTCGTCACGGGCGGCTTCGGCGAGACCCGTACGGCCCTGCTCCGCGACATCCTGGGCGTGCTCCGCGACTCGTACTGCCGCACCATCGGCATCGAGTACATGCACATCCAGGACCCCGTCCAGCGCCGCTGGATCCAGAACGAGGTCGAGCGCAAGTACGAGAAGCCCACCCACGACGAGCAGATGCGCATCCTCGGCAAGCTCAACGAGGCCGAGGCGTTCGAGACCTTCCTGCAGACCAAGTTCGTCGGCCAGAAGCGCTTCTCGCTGGAGGGTGGCGAATCCCTGATCCCGCTGCTGGACGCGATCATCTCCGACGCGGCCGACGACGGCCTGGACGAAGTAGCGATCGGCATGGCCCACCGCGGCCGCCTCAACGTGCTCACGAACATCGCCGGGAAGACCTACGGTCAGGTGTTCCGCGAGTTCGAGGGCACCCAGACCCCCGGCAACCAGCGCGGCTCCGGCGACGTGAAGTACCACCTCGGCACCGAGGGCACCTTCACCTCCGACAACGGCAATGAGACCAAGGTCTACCTC
>DASUVU010000221.1:0-8232 GCA_036378815.1 Agromyces sp.
CCAGCCGCGGCCCGCCGGGCGCGGACACCTCCCGACCGGATCGTCCCGCCGCGTCGGGCCGCCTCGGTGATCGGATGTCGGTGTGGATCATGCCCCGTTCCGTGCGCCGGCCCCCTCGGCGATCCCGCTCGCATTGCCGCCGCATCCGCCCGCGCCCTCCCCGGCCGCCTTCCCGCTGCTCGCCACGGTTGCGCCCATGGCCGGTGCGGTCGTGCTGTGGCTGATCACGGGGTCGCCGATCGCCCTGGCGTTCGCCGCGCTCGGTCCGATCGTGGCGGTCGCCTCGATGTTCGACGCCCGCCGTCAGGCTCGGCGTGCGGCGCGACGCAATGCGGCCGAGCGCGCGTCGAGGGTCGACGAGCTGCGCGCCGCGATCTCCGAGCGGCACGA
Source organism: Agromyces sp. (assembly GCA_036378815.1). Taxonomy (GTDB): domain Bacteria; phylum Actinomycetota; class Actinomycetes; order Actinomycetales; family Microbacteriaceae; genus Agromyces. Next base: position 391 of record DASUVU010000221.1, read on the forward strand.
CGCCGAACGAGCGAGCGCCTGGCGCCGCACGCCGTCGACCCGAGCGATCGTCGAGCGCGCATCCGTCGACTGGCGTGACGGCTCGCCCGGTCGGGTGGTCGTGGGCCGGGGCGTGGCGCAGAGCACGCTCCGCATCGACGGGACCCCGATCGACGATGCCGACCGCGCACTGCTCGAGGCGGCCGGCCGACTGCGCGACGCACCGGTGCTCGGTGCGCCCGCGAACGGCATCGGCATCGTGGGACCACCACCGCTCGCGCACGCCGTCGCCCGTGCGCTGCTCGTCCAGGTGGCGCATCGCTGCCGTCCCGGCGAAGCCGAGCTCGAGCTGCCCGGTACGCCGACGTGGGCGTGGGCGCGACTGCTTCCGCACGGGGTCCGCGACGGTCGTGGCGTCATCCGCGTCGTCGATGCGTCCCCTGTCGTGCCGCGACGGCCGGATGCCGCGACGATCGCCATCTCCGACGACCCGGCGGCCCTGTCGCCGGGGCTCGAGACGGTCGTCCTGCTGCAGGGGCCGCGACACGCCATCGTGGAGTCGCGCGGCGCCGCCCCTCGGTCGGTGGTCCCCGAGCTGCTCACCGAGGCCGAGGCCGCGAGGTGGGCGCGATCGATGGGTGCGGCCGCCGCGCGTGAGGGGCTCGGTCGTGGGGTGGGCGCGCTGGCCGATCGGCTCCGACTCGGCGAGCTGTCGCAGCCGCGCTCGTCGTCCGAATCACGGTCCTCGTTGCGGGTCGCGATCGGGGCGACCGCAGACGGCCCGCTCGAGATCGATCTCGCCCGGCGAGGACCGCACGCCATCGTGGCCGGCACGACCGGGAGCGGCAAGAGCGAGTTCCTCCTCGCGTGGGTGACGGCCATCGCCTGGTCGCGGCCACCCGACCGCGTCGCATTCCTGCTGGTCGACTTCAAGGGCGGCGCCGCGTTCGAGCCCCTCCGCGACCTGCCGCACGTCACCGGCATCGTGACCGACCTCGACGAGCCCCAGGCCGAACGTGCCGTGCAGAGCCTGCGCGCCGAGCTGCGCCATCGCGAATCGGTCCTGCGGGTGGAGGGGGCACGTGACATCGTCGACCTCGGCTCCGAGGTACCGCTCGCGCGGCTCGTGATCGTGGTCGACGAGTTCCAGGCGATGATCGAACGGTTCCCCGAACTCGGTGCGGTGATCGCCGATATCGCCGCCCGCGGGCGTTCCCTCGGCATGCACCTCATCCTGGCCTCGCAACGGCCGAACGGCGTCGTGCGAGAGCAGGTGGCGGCCAACTGCCCGATCCGCGTGTCGCTGCGCGTGATGCAACCCGCCGACAGCACCGCCGTGGTGGGTACGGACGCCGCCGCGTCGATCAGGCCCGACACGCCGGGCCGCGGTATCGCCGACGTGGGCGACGGATGTCCCGTGGCCTTCCAGTCGGCAGTGGTCGACCCCGCGTGGCTCGAGGAGGTGCGGAGGCGGAATTCCGGCTTCGCGAGGGCCAGGCGCCCGTGGGTCGATCCGCTGCCCGAGCGCCTGGACCCGGCACGACTTGCCGTGTTCCAGCCGCGCGACGAGCTCGAGACGGGAGCATACGGCATCGGACTCGTCGACGAACCCGAGCGACAGCGTCACGCCCTGGCGGCCTGGACACCCGCGGTCGAGGGTCACCTCCTCATCGTGGGGCCGTCGGGGAGTGGTCGCACGACCGCGCTCTCCGCGGTCGCATGGTCGGTCACGCGCCAGGCGGGGGCGGACGCGGTCGTTCGGCTCGCCGGACCGCCCAGTGCGCAGTGGGATCTCCTGCACGACCTGCTCGCTCGGGTCACCGCTCGAGCCGCACATGGCGTGCTGCTGATCGACGATCTCGACACGCGCTTCCGCGACTGGCCCGACGACTACCGCGCCGCGGCGATGTCGATCCTCGAGTCGGTGCTGCGGCACGGGCGTTCGGGGGGTCTCGCGGTGGCGGCCGCCGTTGCGCAGGCCCATCGACTTCCGTCGGGGTTGCGGGAGGCGTTCGGCACGACGCTGTTGCTGCGGCATCCCACCCGTTCCGATCTCGTGCAGGCCGGTGGCACCGGAGAGTTGTGGCGACGCGACGACCACGTCGGCTCGGGCCAGTGGCGCGATCGGCGAGTCCAGGTCGCCGATGCCCCGCCACCCGCCCCGCCACTCGCGCCAACCGTTGCGCCGCTGGACCTCACCGCCGTAGCCGACGTCGTGATGGTGGTGTCGCGGGCTCCTCGCGCGGATGCCGCCGCCATCGGTGCACTCGGCGCCGGCGTCGAGCCGATCCTGCTGGAGCCGATGGGCGACCACGCGGTCCGAGCTGCGCTCGCGGCGCGCACGAGCGGACACGACGGCCGGGTCGTGATCGTCGGCGACGCCGACGCGTGGGGCGCGAACTGGTCTCTCGCGGCGCACCTGCGCGAGGACGCGACGATCGTGGTGCACGGCGGCGCCCGGGAGTACCGGGTCGTCGCGATGGATGCCGCACTGCCGCCACTGCTCGACGACGCCTCGACGCAGTGCTGGGTGATCGCGCCCGGCGAAGCAGTGACGCGGGCACGTTGGACGCTCGGCACGCACAACTGACACCGATGGCATCAGCCCCGATTCGGCACGGATTCCGCACCCGATCCCACCGGAAATTAACGATTCGGTCATGATCGTGTGAATCTCGGCCCGCCGTGTGGCAGTATCTACGCACCCCCCAGCACCTGTCTGCGATCCGAATGGAGTTCCCCGTGACCGCTCGGCCCCTTCCCGAAGACCCGATGATCCGTTCGCTCATCGCCTCCGCGCGTCGGGCCCAGCTGAACCGTCGTGCGCTGCTCGCCGGCGCCGGCGCGGGGGCGACCGCACTGGCACTCGCCGCGTGTTCCACCGGCGGCGGCGAGGCCCGGCCCAGCGCGGCGGCCGACAAGTCCTCCACCGACAAGACCCTCAACTGGGCCAACTGGGCCGCCTACATCGATGAGGACGAGGAGGGCAACTACCCGACCCTCGTGGCGTTCACCGAACAGACCGGCATCGCGGTGAACTACGACGTCGCGGTCGACGACAACAACACGTACTACGGCAAGGTGAAGGACCAGCTTGCTCTCGGCCAGGACATCGGCGCCGACACGGTGTGCCTCACCGACTGGATGGCCTCGCGGTGGATCCGCCTCGGATACACGCAGGCGCTCGATCACGGCAACATCCCGAACCTCTCCAACCTCGAGCCGGCCCTCAAGGACCCCGACTTCGACCCGGGCCGCGAGTTCTCGGTGCCGTGGCAAGGTGGATTCGCGGGCATCGCCTGGAACAAGGAGGCCATTCCCGGAGGGCTCGAGAGCGTGTCCGACCTGTGGGATTCGTCGCTCAAGGGCCGCGTGGGCGTGCTCTCCGAGATGCGCGACACGATGGGCTGCATCATGCTCGACAACGGCGTCGACATCTCGGGTGACTGGGGCGACGAGGAGTACTCCGCGTCGATCGACATCCTGCGCGAGCAGGTCGAGACCGGTCAGGTGCGCAACATCAAGGGCAACTCCTACCTCGAGGACCTGAAGAGCGAGGACACGCTCGCCGCGATCGTGTGGTCGGGCGACATCACGGTCCTGAACGCCGAGGCGGGCGACAAGTGGGAGTTCGCGCTCCCATCGGCCGGTGGCACCCTGTGGAACGACAACTTCATCGTCCCGATCGGCTCCCCGCGCAAGACGAACGCCGAGACGCTCATCAACTACTACTACGAGCCCGAGGTCGCGGCCGAGGTTGCGGCATGGGTGAACTTCATCACCCCCGTGGTCGGTGCCAAGGAGGCCGCGACGGCCATCGATCCCGAGCTCGCCGAGAACCAACTGATCTTCCCCAACGCCGAGACGCTCTCGAAGGCCCACATCTTCCGCGCACTCACCGGGGCAGAGGAGCAGAAGTACCAAGCCGAGTTCCAGAGCATCCTGCTGGGCGCGTGAGCATGGCCATCCGAGAGTTCGCCGAGCGCGGCGCCGACCTCGAGCTCGTCGGGATCCAGAAGCGGTTCCCGGGATTCACGGCGATCGAGTCCCTCGACCTCACGATCCCGGCGGGATCCTTCTTCGCCCTGCTCGGCCCGTCGGGCTGCGGCAAGACCACGACTCTCCGCCTGGTCGCCGGCCTCGAAGAGCCGACGCAGGGTCGCATCCTCATCGGCGGCAAAGACGTCACTGCGACGAAGTCCCACCAGCGACCGGTCAACACCGTCTTCCAGAGCTACGCGCTGTTCCCGCACATGACCACCCTCGAGAACGTCGCGTTCGGGCTGAAGCGCCGCCGCATCGGCGACCCGCTCGCCAAGGCGCACGAGGCGCTCCGGCTCGTCGAGCTGGACCACCTCGCGCAACGGCGGCCGCAACAGCTCTCGGGCGGGCAGCAGCAACGCGTGGCGCTCGCTCGGGCGATCGTGAACCGGCCCGCCCTGCTCCTGCTCGACGAGCCGCTCGGAGCACTCGACCTGAAGCTCCGTCGGCAGATGCAGCTCGAGCTGAAGAGCATCCAGGAGGAGGTCGGACTCACGTTCCTCCACGTGACGCACGACCAGGAGGAGGCCATGACCATGGCCGACACCGTCGCCGTCATGAACAAGGGCGCCATCGAGCAGATGGGTGCGCCAGAGGTGCTCTACGAGCTGCCGCACACCACGTTCGTCGCGAACTTCCTCGGCCAGTCGAACCTGTTCACCGGCACGGTCGTCGCCACGACCGGCGCAGCCATCACTGTCGAGGCGGGCGGAACCCGCATCGTCGTGCCGACCGCTCGAGCGCAGCGCCACCAGGGGGAGGTCACCGTCGGCGTGCGACCCGAGAAGGTCGTGCTCCACCGCGAGGAGCCCACCGCGACATCCGACCGCAACCTGCTCGGTCCGGGCCGGATCATCGACGTCTCGTTCTCGGGGGTCAGCACCCAGTACATCGTCGAGACGCCGGGGCTCGGCACCGTGCTGGTCTTCGCCCAGAACGTCGGCATGGGGCCGGTCGCCGCGGTCGGTGACGACGTCTGGGTGAGCTGGGACGTCGAACACGGATTCGGCCTCGACGACGACCCCGCCGAGGCCGGCCGGTTCCCGGCCGACGACTCCACGCGTTCCATCGCCGTGCAGCAGCGCGAAGCGCTCGTCACGGAGCTGGAGGAGAACTGACGATGGCCTTCGCAGCGTTCGCGACGGCGGAGGCATTGCCCCAGGCCCCCAAGCGCAGGAGCCGCATCGCGCTGTTCCTGCTCCTGCCCGGCATCCTCTACCTCGTCCTGTTCTTCCTCACGCCGCTCGTGTCGCTCGTGCTCACGTCGTTGCAGGCACCGAGCGAGTTCGGCGACATCGGCCAGTACGACTACGCGTTCAACTGGCAGAACTACGTGGCGGTCGTGGAGGCGTACCTCCCGCACATCCTGCGCTCGTTCGGGTACGCGCTCGTGGCAACGGTGCTCGCCCTGCTGTTCAGCTACCCGCTCGCGTACTTCATCGGCGTGAAGGCACGGCGCTGGCCGCTCGTGCAGAGCCTGATGCTCGTGCTGGTGATCGCCCCGTTCTTCATCAGCTTCCTCCTCCGCACGCTCGCGTGGAAGCAGATCCTCTCCGACGAGTCGTTCATCATCACCTCGCTGAAGGCGCTGTCGCTCATGGCGCCCGACGGCCACTTCACGGGGACTCCGTTCGCCGTGATCTTCGGCCTCACCTACAACTTCATCCCCTTCATGACGCTGCCGCTGTACTCGACGCTCGAGCGGCTCGACACCCGGTACCTCGAGGCCGGCAGCGATCTCTACGCGAACGCGTTCACCGTGTTCCGGAAGATCACGATTCCCCTGTCGATGCCGGGCATCGTCGCAGGAACGCTCCTGACGTTCATCCCCGCGGCGGGCGACTACATCAACGCGAGTCGCGACTTCCTCGGCGGGCCGGACACCCAGATGATGGGCAACGTGATCGAGGCGAACTTCCTCGTGCTGCAGAACTATCCCGCCGCCGCCGCGCTCTCGATCATCCTCATGGCCGTCATCCTCGTGATCGTCGGCGTCTACGTGAAGCGCTCCGGAACGGAGGACCTGCTGTGAGCGGTGAAGTCCAGGCGGCCGCCGTCCTCGGCGGGCTCGCAGAGGGTGAACAACTCGAGGACGGCCGACCCGCGAAGCGGCCCCGGGATCGGCGGATCGGTCTCGGCGACTGGCTGCTGCCGGCGTACGCGGTCATCGCCTTCGTGTTCCTGCTGATCCCCATCGTCTACACCTTCGTGTTCTCCTTCAACGATTCGATCAAGTCGAACATCTCGTGGCGCGGGTTCACCCTCGACAAGTGGCTGAACGTGTGCAACGTCGAGGGTGGCGCGGTCTGCGAGGCGTTCGCGAACAGCATCGTGATCGGCCTCGTGGCCACGGTCGTCGCGACGGCGCTCGGCACCATGATCGCCATCGCGCTCGTGCGCTACCGCTTCCGGGCCCGTTCCTCCATCAGCCTGTTGCTGTTCCTGCCGATGGCGACGCCCGAGGTCGTGCTGGGTGCGGGTCTCGCGGCCCAGTTCCTCGCGGTGGGCGTGCCGAAGGACATGACGACGATCATCCTGGCGCACACGATGTTCTGCATCAGCTTCGTCGTCGTCACCGTGAAGGCCCGCGTGGCGAGCCTCGACCCGGCCCTCGAGGAGGCCGGACGCGACCTGTACGGCTCGCCCGCCCAGGTGTTCTGGCGGATCACGTTCCCGCTGCTGACCCCCGGCATCCTGGCCGCGGCGCTGCTGTCGTTCGCGCTCAGCTTCGACGACTTCATCATCACGAACTTCAACTCGGGCTCGGTCTCGACCTTCCCGAAGTACATCTACATCTCGGCGTCCCGCGGCATCCCGGCCGAGGCGAACGTCATCGCGTCCGCGGTGTTCCTCTTCGCGCTGATCCTGGTGATCGTCGCCCAGGTCTCGCGCGCGGCACGAGCCAAACGGCTCGCGAAGCTCGGCTGACCCGAACCGAGCACGGGAGCGGATGCCGCGACACCACGTCGCCGCGGCATCCGCTCACCACGTCGGCGTGCCGTTCAGACCGAGGCGCGGATCTCGCCGACGCGGCGTTCGCCGCCCATGACCCAGAGGTCGAGCTCGGTCTGCACCGCGTCCACCGCGGCGTCGTCGATCGCACCGGCGCCGGCGAGCAGCCGCAGCGCGATGATCGTCGATGCCCGTGAGGAGCCGTCGAGCACCTTCAGGGCCGTCGTCGTGCCGTCGGGCGCGGTCATCACCATGACGCCCTCGGCACCGACCTTCGCGAACACGCCCAGGCGTTCGATCGCGACCGAGTCGGGCTGGCCCGGACCGCCCACGGCCCACGGGTGCTCGCGCACCGCCTCGGTGAGGGCCGCCGCCTCGCGGAACAGCGCGAACGGCGATGACGGAGCCGCCGTCGTGATCTTCTGCACGCCTCTCGCCAGCGCGTGCAGGCTGACGGCGTGCACGGGCGCGCCGCATCCGTCGACCGCCGTGGCGGCGGGGCGCTCGCCCGTGAACCGCTCGACCACGTCGAGGATGCGCTTCTGCAGCGGATGGGCAGGATCGAGGTACCCGTCGAGCGGCCAGCCGTTCGCCGCGCAGGCGAGGAGCATCGCCGCATGCTTGCCCGAGCAGTTCATGTACACGCGCTCTCGCGGCCCCCCTCGGCGGAGGAGCTCCTCGCGGGCCGCCTGGTCGGTGGGCGCCGCCGGCGGGCAGCCGAGCGCCGAGACGGGGAGCGACGCCCGGTCGAGCAGGCCGCGCACGAGGGCGACGTGCGCCGCCGTGCCCGAGTGGCTCGCCGTCGCGATCGCCGCGTCCTCGCCGCGCAACGTCACGCCCGAGGTCATCACGGCCACCGCCTGGAAGGGC
>DASUVU010000222.1:0-4621 GCA_036378815.1 Agromyces sp.
AGTTGTCGCTCGCGCCGGCGGCGCCGAGCCCTGGTGCCCGGCACGGCTCCGCCCGCTCGTGAGAGGGACTGATTGGAGTCGTCGGCCGAATGGGCACGCGTAGTCGCCCCGGGCAGGCCGAGGCGCTCTCGACACTCTACCATCACCGGCCGTGGCGCCGGGCACCCCGACTGCTCCTCCCCGGTCGTGCAGCGCGAGGTCGCCGCGCACAGTCTCGCCGATTCGAGCGAGCGGATGCCACGAAGCAGCGAGGATCGGCATCATGATTCCGTCTCCCGGCAGCGGTGACCCGCGTGCCTATCCCCGGCGCAGGCGGCACCTCCGTGCGGCGTGCCAGGTGATCGCCGTCGTCGCGGTCGGGTTCATCGTCGTCTCGCCGACGGCAGCCGATGCGGTCGGAGCGGTCGCGCCGGCGGCTTCCAGCCGCGCGCCCACCGCGCCTGCGGCGGCCCCAGCAGCAGACACTGGGCAGTGGACCTGGCCTGTGCCGGCGCCCATCAGGGTGGTCGACCCGTTTCGGGCGCCGCCCACTCCGTACGCGGCCGGGCACCGAGGGATCGACATCCGGGCCGAGCGCGGCGTGCTCGTGGTCGCGGCCGCGCCGGGCGTCGTGTCGTTCGCCGGGCAGGTGGCCGGCCGCGGCGTCGTCTCGATCGATCACGGCGGCGGCGTGATCAGCGCGATCGAGCCCGTCGAGACGTCGGTCGCCCAGGGCACGCCGATCGCGGCCGGGGAGACGATCGGCGTGGTCTCGTCGGGCGGGCACTGCGACGCGCGGTGCGTGCATTTCGGGGTGCGGATCGACGGCGAGTACGTGTCCCCGTTCCTGTTCCTCGGCGGCCTGCCGCGCGCAGTCCTCCTGCCGATGGGGTGAGATCAGGCCCGCGGGTGGGCGGTGCGGTAACTCTCCTTGAGCCGTTCGGCCGAGACGTGCGTGTAGATCTGCGTCGTGCCGAGGCTCGCGTGCCCGAGGAATTCCTGAACGGTTCGAAGGTCGGCTCCCCCGTCGAGCAGGTGGGTCGCGGCGCTGTGCCGGAGTGCGTGCGGACCGCTCGGCCCGGTGCCGGGAATCGACGCGAGCATGCCGGCGACCTGACGATGCACGCTGCGGACGCCCAAGCGGCCACCCCGGGCGCCGAGGAAGACGGCCGGAGTCGGGGCCGGAGCACCGATGGCCCCCAGAATGGCCGGGCGCGCCACCTCCAGGTATCGGTCGAGCGCGCGGGCGGCCGGAGCGCCGTATGGCACGACACGCTCCTTGGCGCCCTTCCCGGTCACCCGAACCGTGCGTCGGCGCCGATCGACATCGGGCAGGTCGAGTCCGACGAGTTCCGAGACGCGCAGCGCTGACGCGTAGAGCAATTCTGCGATCGCGGCATCGCGCATCGCGATCGGGTCGCCGGTCGCCGCCCGTGCACCCAGCGCGGCGAGCGCCTCGGCGAGGGCGCGCTCCCCCACGACCCGGGGCAGGGTGCGCTGAGCACGCGGTGCCTTGAGTCGCGCACCGGCGTCGGTCGGCACGAGCCCGCGCCGCTGCATCCACGCGGTCCAGCCCCGAGCGGATGCCGCGCGGCGCGCGATGCTCGTGCGCGCGAGGCCGCGCTCGGTTGCGGCCCACAACCAGTCGCGGAGCAGCAGGAGGTCGATACCCGTCGGCTCCGTCACGCCCCGATCCGCGGCGAACCGCCCGAGGTCGATGAGGTCGGCGCGATACGCCGCGACAGTGTGCTCGGAATACCCCCGCTCGGCGCGCACGTGCACGAGGTAGTCATCGAGCAGGTCATCGAGGTTCACGCCTCCAGCCTGCCCCCACCGAATGCGCCGGCGCCGGCGCTGTGCCCGCGCGCCGCGGTTCGGCTCAGCCCTGCGGAGGCCGCTTGCGTGAGAACCGGTCGAGCCGCTCGTCGGGCGACAGCGCTTCGAGCTCGGTCAGGAACTGCTCGCCGAAGCTCGTCACGACCGGGAACGGACCCACCGGGACCACGGAGGTGACGACGTCGTCGTCGTAGACGTGCACGAGCGTGAAGGAGCGCCCTCCGTCGATGCCGACGAGCTCGCGTGGTGAGGCCGAGAGATCCATCGTGTATGCGATCGCACCCGCGACCGACACCGGGATGCCCGCGAACATGCCGTTCGTGGCGTAGTGCAGGTGTCCGCCCAGGATCAACCGCACCCCGCGATCGCGGACGACCTCGGCGAGGGCATCCTGCCCGCGGAGCTCGAGCACGTCCATGAGGGCCAGCGGCGTGGCGATCGGTGCATGGTGCATCGCGACGACCGTGCCGTGAGGTGCCGGCTCGTCCAGCACGCCGTCGAGCCAGTCGAGCGAGGACGCGTCGAGCTCGCCGTGGTGGTAGCCGGGCACGCTCGTGTCGAGAACGACGACCCGGAGGCCGGCGACGTCGACGACGTGATGCACCGGCCCGTCGGCCGGACCCGGCTGATCGAGGAGGGCGGCCCGGAACGTCTCGCGCTCGTCGTGGTTGCCCATGACCCAGATCAACTCGGCTCCGGTCACCGCGACGAGCGGCTCGAACGCCGCGCGCACGAGCCGATAGGCCTCGAGCTCACCGAGGTCGGTGACGTCGCCGGTCACGACGATCGCATCGAGTCGTTGGCCGAGCCGCTCGAGTTGCGTCACCGCGCGGTCCAGCGCCGCGACCGTGTCTGCCACTCCGCCGAGCGGTGCGCCGCCCTTCAGCAGGTGCGTGTCGCTCACGTGGGCGATCACCTGCTTCGCCGCGGGATACCTGCCGAGCTGCAACGCCTCCATCGAGCCTCCTCGCGAGCCAGCCTACGGTGCCGCTGCTGCGCCCGATCCGCCATCGCGCGCCTGTCGCGATGACCTGGGTCGCGTCCACCCGTCGGGATGTCGCACCACCGCGCCGCCGAGCTCGAGCACGCCCAGCACAGCCATGACCTCGTGCACCGACATGCCCGTGCGTCGCGCGAGATCGTCGATGGCGCGCGGACTCCGGGTGCTCAGCGCGTCCATGACGCGCGACACGTCGGGCGAGAGCTCCGAGCCGATCGCGTCGGCGCCGGAGACGACGCGGCTGACGCCGACCAGCTCGGCCATCTGGTCGGCGTCGACGACGCACACCGCGGCGAACTCGCGCAGCAGTCGGTGACATCCGGCCGATGCGGGGCTCGTGACCGGGCCGGGCACCGCACCGAGCGGCCTGCCGAGCGACGCCGCGTGCCCTGCGGTGTTGAGCGAGCCCGAGCGAATGCCGGCCTCGAGCACGACGGTCGCGCCGGCCGCTGCGGCGATGAGGCGATTGCGCTGGAGGAATCGCCACTTGGTCGGCGCGGTTCCGCAGGGCACCTCGGACATGACCGCCCCGGTCTCGGCGATGCGAGTGAGGAGCGTCTCGTGTCCGAGGGGGTAGAACCGGTCGACGCCGCCGGCGAGGAATGCGACGGTCGTGCCGCTGCTGGCGAGCGCTGCACGGTGCGCCATGCCGTCGATTCCGTACGCCCCGCCCGAGACGATCGTGAACCCCCGATCGACGAGTCCCGCGGATGCCTCCATCGCCACGTGTTCCCCATAACCGGTCGCGGCTCGTGCGCCGACGAGCGCCATCGATCGCGCATCCCGTGCCAGGGCATCTGAACGGCCTCGCACCCAGATGCCGATCGGCGCGTGCACGCCCAGCTCGTCGAATTGCCCGGGCCAGGCTGGATCGCCCGGCACGACGAAGGTGGCGCCGACGCGCGCGGCCTGTGCGATCGATCGCACGAACGCCGAGTGCTCGAGGCGCGGCAGCCAGCGTTCGAGGCCCGTGCGAGCTTCGCGTTCGTCGAGCGCTCCGCCCGCCTCCATGACGGCATCGGAGAGCACTCCTCCACCGACTCGGCCGAGCAGCATCTCGGCCACGCGCGATGCGCCGAGCGCGTCGATCGCACGCCCGAGCACCCCGTCTCCGGGTTCAGCCACGTGGCCCAGCACCGCCCGGGCGAATGCCTCCACGTCGGGCGGGCCGAGCCGCACGGCAGCGAACTCGGCCGCCGACTGCTGCGCCGATCGTTCCAGGACGTTCATTGCGTGATCCCCTTCCGGAACAACAGCGCCCGTCCGACGTGTCCGGCGCCGGGAACGGTCGCACCGTCGAGGTCGGCGATCGTCCACGCGGTCTTGAGTACGCGGTCGTAGCCGCGCATGGTGATCCCCCCGCGCTCGAGGGCGAAGTCGAGTGCGGCCGTCGCCCGGCCGCCCGGGTGCAGGCGACCCGCCCCGCGAAGCCACGGGCCGGGCATCTCCGCGTTGGTGCGCCACGGCGTGCCCCGCAGACGATCCAGCGCGACTGCGCGTGCCTCGACGACGCGTTCACGCGCTTCGGCGCTCGACAGCCCCGGTCGCTCGTCGGTGACCCGGAGGGCGGCTGCAGTGATGCGCGGCACGGGGACCTGCAGGTCGATGCGATCGAGGAGCGGGCCGGAGATGCGTGCGAGGTAGCGCCGACGCATCACCGGGGTGCACGTGCAGTTCGAGTCCTTGACGCCGGCGTTGCCGCAGGGACAGGGATTCGCGGCGATCACGAGCTGGAACCGCGCCGGGAACGATGCGACGGCGTTCGCGCGGTGGATCGCAATCGTTCCGGACTCGAGCGGCTGGCGG
>DASUVU010000223.1:0-13177 GCA_036378815.1 Agromyces sp.
CAGGCCGTGCAGCGCGTGTCCGAACTCGTGGAAGAGCGTCTCGGTCTCATCGAGGGTGAGGAGCGTCGGCTCGCTCGCGGCCGGCTTCGGCACGTTGAGGTTGTTCACGACCACGGGAAGGTCGCCCTCGAGCTCGGACTGGCCGACGAGCGATGACATCCACGCACCGCCGCGCTTCGAGTCGCGCGTGTACGGATCGAACAGGTACAGGCCGACGGGAGCGCCGTCCTCCTCGAACACCTCGAAGACCCGGGCATCGGGATGGTGGGCGACGAGATCCTCGCGCTCGGTGAACCGAAGGCCGTAGAGCAGGTGCGCTGCGTGGAACACGCCGTCGCGCAGTACGCGCTCGAGCTCGAAGTACGGGCGCAGCGCGTTCGCGTCGACATCGTGGCGCTCTGCCCGTACCCGGCCCATGAGGAATGACCAGTCGGATGCCGCGGGCTCGCGGGCACCCGACCGGGCGGCTCGCTCGACGAGCTCGCGCCGCTCGCGGGCGACATTCCGCGTCGTCGGAGGCACGAGGCGCTCCAGCAGCTCGGCCACGGCGTCGGGGGAGCGGGCCGTCTCGGCGGCGGTGACCGCCGCCGCGTGGTTCTCGAACCCCAGCAGGCGCGCGCGGTCGGCGCGGAGCCGCACGATCTCGAGGAGCGTGGCCCTGGTGTCGTGGTCGCCGCCGTGGCATCCGCGTGACTGCGAGGCGTCGAGGAGTCGATCGCGGACATCCGGGCGCTCGAGCATGGCGAGGGCCGGCTGCCCCGTGGGAAGCACGAGCGTGAGAAGCCAGCCGTCGACGCCGCGCGAGCGGGCCGCCTCACGGGCGGCCGAGCGCAGGCCCTCGTCGAGTCCGGCCAGCTCGCGTTCGTCGGTCAGGTGCAGCGCGAGATCGTTCGTGTCTGCGAGCAGGTGCTGCTGGAACGCGGTGGTCAGCGTTGCCAGCCGCTCGTTGAGCTGCGTCAGCCGGGCGCGATCCGGCGCGTCGAGTCCGGCACCGGCGAGCGTGGCCTCCCGGTGCACGTGCTCGAGCAGGTACGCCTGATCGGCATCGAGGGCCAGGTCATCGCGCATCGCGTGCAGCACGCCGATCCTCGCGAAGAGCCGCGGGTCGAGGCGGACGGCGTCGCGGTGCGCAGCCAGCCTCGGCGCCAGCTCCGCCTCGAGGGCGTCGATCGCCTCGTTCGAGTCGGCGGAGCTCGCGTTCTCGAACACCGGAACCACCCGTCGGAGCAGCGCGCCCGATCGCTCGAGCGCGACGAGCGTGTTCTGGAACGTCGGCGGCCCGGGGTCGGCCGCGATGGCCTCCACCTCGGCGCGTTGCTCGCGCATTCCACGCTCGATCGCCTCGCGGTAGTGCACGGGGCGCACGAGCCCGAACAGCGGCAGCCGGTACGGAAGCGGGCTGGCTTCGAGCAACGGATTCGACGGGTCCGCCATGCCGACCACGATAGGGCGTCGGGCGACCGACGGCTCCGGCGCCTAGTCTCGAGGTATGCAGCACGAGGGCGACTCCACCGAACGATCCTCGGCCGATGCCTACTCGCACGGCCACCACGAGAGCGTGCTGCGGATCCACGCCTGGCGTACCGTCGACAACTCCGCGGCGTACCTGGTGCCGCACCTGCAGGCCGGTGCGAGCGTGCTCGACGTCGGGAGCGGGCCCGGCACGATCACGATCGACCTTGCGCGTCGCGTGCGCCCCGGGGTCGTCGTGGGTGTGGACGCGTCGACCGAGGTCGTCGCCAGCGCCGCCGGACTTGCGAGCAGCGAGCGGGTGGACAACGTCGAGTTCCGGGTCGGCGACGCCTACGCACTCGACCTCGGCGACGCCGCCTTCGACGTCGTGCATGCGCACCAGTTGCTTCACCACCTGGCGCGGCCGGTCGACGCGTTGCGCGAGTTCCGTCGGGTCGTGAAGCCGGGTGGGCTCCTCGCCGTTCGCGATGTCGACTACGGCGGCGTGATCTGGAGCCCGCCGTCGGCCGAGCTGGCCCGCTGGCGCGAGCTGCAGCACGCGGTGATCGCGCGCAGCGGCGGTGAGCCCGACGCGGGTCGTCATCTCAAGCGCTGGGTGCGCGAGGCCGGGTTCACCGACATCGAGGCGAGCGCCTCGACGTGGGTGTTCTCCACGGCGCTCGAACGCGAATGGTGGGGGATGTCGTGGGCGGAACGGGCGACGCGATCCCAGTTCGCCTCGCACGCGATCGAGTCGGGCCACTCGAATCCCGAGGAGTTGAACCGGATCGCGTCAGCGTGGCGGGAGTGGGCAGCCGATGACGACGGCTGGCTCCTCATGCCGCACGCGGAGATCGTCGCGCGAGCCTGACCGGTCGCCGCCGGTCACCAGTCCTCGTCGGCGTCGTGGGCGTCGACGATCGTCTCGCGAACCACGGTTCCGTCGTCGAGCTCGGCGATCGGGCGCCCCTCGAGCCAGGTCAGGGTCCAGTGCTGGCCGGCGGCATCGCCGGCGTGGGCGGCTTCTGCCGCTTCGATGCGTGGTCGCAGGTCTGCGGGGACGGATGCCGGTGGCTCGGCGCCGAACTCCCATCGCGTGCCGAGTCGCATCACGCACCCATCTCGTAGGTGAGCCAGTTCGTTCGCGTCGCGAGCTGATCGTAGAGGCGTTGCGCGTCCGTGTTGTCGGACGCGGTGATCCAGGTCACCCCACCGGTGCCGACCTCGAGCGATCGCGCGTGCACGAACTCGATCAGTGCACGGCCGACGCCCGTTCCACGCGCGCGCTCGTCGACGTAGAGGTCGTCGAGTTGGAGTCCGCAGGTCGCCTGGAGCGTGTCGGGCACGACGCGGAAGTGGGCAAGCCCGACCGGGGTGCCCTCGTCGTCGACCGCGAGCACCGCCTGGAGCGGGTCGTCATCGTCACGGATCCACTTCCAGACGATCAGTGCCTTCGCGTCGTCGAGCTCAGTCCGGTAGAAGCTGCAGTACGCCTCGAACAGGGGCAGCCATCCGAAGAAGTCGTCGTCGGCGACCGCGCGGATCTCGTGGGTCATCGCGCTCCCTCCGCCTCTTGCGGCTCGAGCACGATCTCACGCACCTCGAACTCCTCGGCTTCGGTGAACTCCAGCTCGGCGATGCGTCCGACAGCGCGAAGGTCGGATGCCGCGGACTGCAGCAGCGTGATGGCGGCGGTCGGCGCCGCGATGGCGGCGTGAGCGACCGGCGTCTTCTGCGACGCCTTCGCATCGGTCTTCGCTCGGCGGATGCCCGTGAGCGCCGAGCTCGCGAGCTCGAGCAGCTCGACGCCGGCCTCGCCGCGCGCCGCGAGGTCGTCGGTCGTCGGCCACGCAGCCCGGTGCACCGAGCCGTCGTGGGACCAGCGCCACGCCTCCTCGGTTGCGAACGGGATGACCGGGGCGAACAGGCGCAGCAACACGCTGAGGGCGGTCTTCAGCGCGGCCACGGCCGAGGCCTGCTCGGGGCTGGGATCGCCGTAGGCGCGCTCCTTCACGAGTTCGAGGTAGTCGTCGCAGAACGTCCAGAAGAACGTCTCGGTGACCTCGAGCGCGCGGGCGTGGTCGTACCCGTCGTATGCGCGCGTCGCACTCGCCACGACCTCGGCGAGCCCGGCGAGCATGCTTCGATCGACCGGGACGGTCACCGGGGCATCCGCTCGGCCATCGAATCCGAGGATGAACTTCGCGGCGTTCAGCACCTTGATGGCGAGGCGACGGCCGATCTTGACCTGGGTCGGGTTCTGCGGATCGAACGCGGCGTCGACGCCGAGACGCGAGGATGCCGACCAGTAGCGCACCGCGTCGGAGCCGTGCTGTTCGAGCAGCCCGGTCGGCGTGACCACGTTGCCCTTCGACTTCGACATCTTCTTGCGGTCGGGGTCGACGATGAACCCCGAGATCGCGGTGTCGGTCCACGGCTTCTCGCCGTGCTCGAGCTCGGCGCGGAGGACCGTGGCGAACAGCCACGTGCGGATGATGTCCTGCGCCTGCGGGCGGAGCGCGTACGGGAAGATGAGCCCGAAGAGCTCGGGGTCGCGCTCCCAGCCCGCGGCGAGCTGGGGCGTGAGCGACGAGGTCGCCCACGTGTCCATGATGTCGTGCTCGCCGATGAACCCGCCCGGGCGGCCGCGCTGCGACTCGTCGAAGCCGGGGGCCGGCGACGACGAGGGGTCGACCGGAAGCAGGTCGCGGGTCGCCACGATCGGCGCGTCGAAGCGCGGGTCGCCCGCGTCGTCGAGCGGCTACCAGACGGGGATCGGCACGCCCAAGAAGCGCTGGCGCGAGATCAGCCAATCGCCCGCGAGGCCCTCGACCCAGTTCTCGTATCGCACCCGCATGAAGTCGGGATGCCAGTCGATCTCTCGGCCTCGTTCGAGCAGCCGCGACTTGAGGCCCCCGTCGCGGGCGCCGTTGGTGATGTACCACTGGCGCGTCGAGACGATCTCGAGGGGGCGGTCGCCCTTCTCGTAGAACTTGACGGGATGCGTGATCGCCTTGGGCTCGCCGAGCAGGTCGCCCGACGCCCGCAGCTGCTCGACCACGGCCTGCTTCGCCGAGAACACGGTCTTGCCGGCGAGTTCGGCGAAAGCCGCGCGCCCGGCTTCGCTCGTGATCGCGTCGGGTGCCTCGGCGATGATGCGCCCGTCGAAGCCGATGATCGCGCGGTTCGGCAGGTCGAGCTCTCTCCACCACACCACGTCGGTCACGTCACCGAACGTGCAGATCATCGCGATGCCGGTGCCCTTGTCCTTCTGGGCGAGGTGGTGCGCGACGACCGGCACCTCCACGCCGAAGACCGGTGTCGTCACGGTCGTGCCGAACAGCGGCTGGTACCGCTCGTCGTCGGGGTGGGCGACGAGCGCCACGCACGCGGGGATGAGTTCGGGGCGGCTGGTCTCGATCTCGATCGTCTCGCCGTCGGGGCGGTGGAACCTCACGCGGTGGTAGTGGCCCGGCTGCTCGCGGTCTTCGAGCTCGGCCTGGGCGACAGCGGTGCGGAACGTCACGTCCCACAGGGTCGGCGCCAGCGCCTGGTACGCCTCGCCCCGCTCGACGTTGCGGATGAACGCCAACTGGGAGGTGAACAACGCCTCATCGGCGATCGTGCGGTACGTCTGCGTCCAGTCGACCGAGAGGCCGAGCAGCCGGAAGAGCGCCTCGAAGTGCTGCTCGTCTTCAGCCGTGAGCCGCTCGCAGAGCTCGATGAAGTTGCGTCGACTGATGGGCACCTGATCGGCGGGCTTGACGTTCTTGCCGTCGGTGCCTTCGAACGGCGGCGTGAAGTCGGGGTCGTAGGGGAGGGTCGGGTCGCAGCGGACCCCGTAGTAGTTCTGCACGCGGCGCTCGGTCGGCAGACCGTTGTCATCCCAGCCCATGGGATAGAACACGTGGCGGCCGCGCATGCGCTGGTAGCGCGCGACGAGGTCGGTGTGCGTGAAGGAGAACACGTGCCCGATGTGGAGCGACCCCGATGCGGTGGGCGGGGGCGTGTCGATCGAGTAGATGGACGCGCGCGTCGCGTCGTCGCGCTCGAACCGGTAGACGCCCTCCTGCTCCCAGACCCCGCCCCACTTCGCTTCGAGGCCCTCGAGCGCGGGCTTGTCGGGGATGCGCCCTTCGGCAGGCTCAGGGACCGTCACGTTCGCCTCCGGTTCGGTATATGCGGCACCGAGTCCGTTGGGGTGCCTGAATGTGCGACGCTCCAGCCTAACGGATGGAGCGTCGCACCCCGGGGAGCGGGTCTTTCAGGAGGTGGAGCCGGCCGCCTGCGGCTCGAGCTGTTGTTCGGGGTCGCCCACCTCGGGCACGACGGGCATGCGGCTCGCCGCCCACGCCGCGACCAGCGTCACGACGGAGAGCAGGGCGAGCACGACGCCCGGGTGCCACCACGCATATCCGCTCGCCTCGCCGAGCGCGACCGTGACCAGGGGCACGAAGCCACCGACGGTCGCCGCGACCGCGTACGACACCGACAGGGCCGAGTAGCGGAAGTGGTCGGGGAAGAGGTCGTTCATGAGACCGCCGAGGGCAGCCCATGACATGGTCGGCAGGATGCCCCCGATGATCATGGTGCCGACGAGGATCGGGAACGTCGCGAACTGGAGCAGGAAGTACATCGGGAACGTGATGAGGAGCGTGCCGAGCGCACCCCACGCCACGACGCGCGCCGATCCGATCCGGGTCGCCCACACGCCGAACAGGGGGATGGTGACCAGCTGCAGCAGGCCCCCGATGGTCGTCGCGAGGAGGAGATCCTGGAAGCTGAATCCCAGCTCGGCCGCGCCGTAGTTGATCGTGTAGGTGTTCATCAGCGAGTAGGAGCCGATTCCGAGCATCGCCGCGCCGATCGCGATGACGATGGCGACGGGGCGCCGCTGGAACATGGTCGCGAAGGGGATTCGGTCGCGACGCCCTTCGGCGACGACCTCCTTGAACACCGGCGTCTCGTCGATCGACCACCGGAGGTAGAGCGAGACGAGCAGTAGCGGGATGGCGAGCAGGAACGGGATGCGCCAGCCCCACGCGGCGATCTCCTCGGCGGGCAGCACGAGGGTCATCACGATGAAGACCGCGGCCGACAGGATCGACCCGACGGGGGAGCCGAGTTGGGGGATCGCGGCGTAGAACGCGCGCTTCACCGGGTTGGAGTGCTCGGTCGCGAGCAGGATCGATCCGCCCCACTCACCGCCGAGCGACAGGCCCTGCACGACGCGGAGGAGCACGAGCAGCACGGCGCCGAGCCATCCGGCCTGCGCGTATGTCGGGAGCAGGCCGATGAGGCCCGTGGCGACGCCCATGATGCCCACGGTCCAGAGCAGGGTCGCACGTCGACCGAGCCGGTCGCCCATGTGACCGAAGATCGCGGCGCCGATCGGACGAACGATGAAGGCGACCGCGATGGTCGAGAACGCGGCGAGCGTGCCGCCGAACTGGCCGAGCGGGTCGAAGAACAGCGGGCCGACGAAGAACGCCGAGAAGTATGCGAAGACGTAGAAGTCGAACGACTCGAGCGAAGTGCCGATCATGGACGCCCAGGCGACGCGGCGCACCGAGGTGGAGCGGTTCGCAGGCGTCGTGGGTGCGGGGGTTGCGGTGGTCACGAACACTCATCTTTGCAGCGCGCAACACGCGAGACAAGCAACTTGTTCGGCTACGAATAGAACAATAGGATCAAGGTGTGCTGATTCGACTCGACCCGGGCGATTCGACGCCATTGTTCGAGCAATTGGCGTCCGCCGTGCGCGCCGCGATCATCGACGGTCGCGTCATCGGGGGCGAGCGCCTGCCGGCCGCACGGCAGCTGGCCTCCTCCCTGGGCGTGAACATGCACACCGTGCTGCGGGCGTACCGCGTGCTCCGGGACGAGGGGCTCATCGAGCTGCACCGGGGTCGGGGCGCCGTCGTGGCCGTGCGGATCGGCGGCCACGCGGCGCTCGCCGGCGCCATCCACGACCTCGTCGACGAGGCGAAGCTCCACGACCTCCCCGAGAGCGCACTGCTCGCACTCATCAGCGCGGCGTACCGCTGGTCGCCGTCGTCTCCTGGTGTGCTCCGCACCCCGCCGACGCGGTAGGCTTGACCGCAACGACGTCGATCCGGCCATCACCGGGGAGTCTTCGGAAGAACGCGCGGCAGGTGCTCCGGCATCCGCTCGCCACTAGAACCGAACGGGTGGCCCGTCACAGCCTGAATGAGTGGCTGCACTCCGGCCCTTCGACAAGCTCGGGGCCGGCATGCTGCAAGCGAGGTGGTACCGCGGCGGCGCTCGAACGAGCGGCCGGCGTCCTCGTGAGAGCATCCGTCCCATGAGGAGCGAGTGAGCGTGTACCCCCGTCATCCCGACGACCACGGTGTCGTCCCATCGCCCGACTTCCCGGCCATCGAACGCGAGGTACTCGAGTTCTGGAAGCAGGACGGCACGTTCCAGGCGTCGATCGACCAGCGCGAGGGCGCCCCCGAGTGGGTGTTCTACGACGGCCCGCCGTTCGCGAACGGCCTGCCCCACTACGGACACCTCCTCACCGGCTACGCGAAAGACCTGTTCCCGCGCTTCCAGACCATGCGCGGGCACCAGGTGCACCGCCGCTTCGGGTGGGACACGCACGGCCTTCCCGCCGAGCTCGAGGCCGAAC
The DNA here is from genome assembly GCA_036378815.1 of Agromyces sp. GTDB lineage: Bacteria > Actinomycetota > Actinomycetes > Actinomycetales > Microbacteriaceae > Agromyces. The sequence continues at coordinate 8,105 of DASUVU010000223.1, forward strand.
GCCAGCTCGGCATCACCGACAAGAGCGAGATCGAGGAGATGGGCATCGCGGCCTTCAACCAGGCCGCCCGCGACGCCGTGCTGCGCTACACCAAGGAGTGGGAGGAGTACGTCACGCGCCAGGCGCGCTGGGTCGACTTCGAGCACGACTACAAGACCCTCGATGTGACGTTCATGGAGTCCGTGATCTGGGCGTTCAAGACCCTGCACGACCGGGGCCTCGCGTACGAGGGCTACCGCGTGCTGCCCTACTGCTGGCGCGACCAGACGCCGCTCTCGAACCATGAGCTCCGCATGGACGACGACGTGTACAAGTCGGTGCAGGACCAGACCGTCACCGTCACATTCCCACTCACGGGCGCGAAGGCCGAGTCCCTCGGGCTCACGGCGGTGCGAGCGCTCGCCTGGACCACCACCCCGTGGACGCTGCCCACGAACTTCGCGCTCGCGGTCGGTCCCGACATCGAATACGCGGTGGTGCCCGCCGGCCCGAACGGCACGCCCGACGCGACGGTCAACCGCGAGCGCGCCGGGGCATCCGACACCGAGGTCCTGGGCGCCGAGTACCTGCTCGCACGCGATCTGGTGGGCAGTTACGCCAAGGAGCTCGGCTACGACTCGGCCGACGACGCTCGCGCGGCCGTCTCGCGCACCGTGCGCGGCGCAGAGCTCGAGGGCGTCACCTACGACCGGCTCTTCGACTACTACGCCGACATCGAGCACTACGGCCTGCAGAACGCCTGGCAGATCCTCGTGGCCGACTACGTCACCACCGAGGACGGCACCGGCCTCGTGCACCAGGCACCGGCCTACGGCGAGGAGGACCAGAAGATCGGCGAGGCGGCCGGGATCCCGGTGATCATCTCGCTCGACGACGGTGGCCGGTTCCTTCCCGCCGTCACGGATGTCGCGGGCCTGCTCTGGAGCGAGGCGAACAAGCCGCTCACCCAGCTCCTGAAGGCCGAGGGGCGCCTGCTTCGCCAGGCGAGCTACGAGCACTCGTATCCGCATTGCTGGCGCTGCCGAAACCCGCTCATCTACAAGGCGGTGTCGAGCTGGTTCGTCCGCGTGCCCGAGTTCCGCGACCGCATGGGCGAGCTGAACCAGCAGATCAACTGGGTCCCCGAGAACGTGAAGGACGGCCAGTTCGGCAAGTGGCTCGCCGGCGCGCGCGACTGGTCCATCAGCCGCAATCGCTACTGGGGTTCGCCGATCCCGGTGTGGAAGAGCGACGACCCCGCGTACCCGCGCGTCGACGTCTACGGCTCACTCGAGGAGCTCGAGCGCGACTTCGGCCGGCTCCCGCTCAACACGTCGGGGGAGCCCGACCTGCACCGGCCGTACATCGACGAGCTCACCCGGCCCAACCCCGACGACCCCACGGGGCGGTCCACCATGCGGCGCATCCCCGATGTGCTCGACGTCTGGTTCGACTCCGGTTCCATGCCCTATGCGCAGGTGCACTACCCGTTCGAGAACAAGGACTGGTTCGACACCCACAACCCCGCCGATTACATCGTCGAGTACATCGGCCAGACGCGGGGATGGTTCTACACCATGCACGTGCTCTCGACGGCGCTCTTCGACCGCCCGGCGTTCGAGAACGTCGTGAGCCACGGCATCGTGCTCGGCAGCGACGGGCAGAAGATGTCGAAGTCGTTGCGGAACTATCCCGACGTCAACGAGGTGTTCGACCGAGACGGGGCCGACGCGATGCGCTGGTTCCTCATGTCGAGCTCCGTGCTGCGCGGCGGCAACCTCATCGTCACCGAGGAGGGCATCCGCGAGGGCGTGCGGCAACTCATGCTGCCGCTGTGGAGCACCTGGTACTTCTTCTCCCTCTACGCGAACACCGCGAAGGAAGGCGGCTACGAGGCGTCCCGCCGCACCGACTCGACCGACGTGCTCGACGCGTACCTGCTCGCGAAGCTGCGCGACCTGGTCACCGCGGTCACGGCCGATCTCGAGGCCTATGACTCGCCGCTCGCCGCCCAGAAGCTGCGCGACTTCGGCGACGTGCTCACGAACTGGTACGTGCGCCGTTCGCGCGATCGGTTCTGGGCGGGCGTCGACGGCCACCACGGCACCGAGGCCTTCGACACGCTCTACACCGTGCTCGAGACGCTCACCCGCCTGGCCGCACCGCTGCTGCCCCTCGTCACCGAGAAGATCTGGCGTGGGCTCACGGGCGGTCGCAGCGTGCACCTCGAGGACTGGCCCGAGGCCGAGGAGTTCCCGGCCGACGAGGCCCTCGTCTCCGCGATGGATGCCATCCGCGAGGTCAGCGGCGCCGCCCTCGCCCTGCGCAAGCAGGCCGGTCGACGCGTTCGCCTGCCGCTCGCGAATCTCACGGTCGTGACGACGGATGCCGCGGCGCTGGCGCCGTTCGAGGGGATCCTCCGCGACGAGCTGAACGTGAAGTCGGTCGACCTCGTCGAGCTCGACGAGTCCAGCGCCGAGACCTACGGCATCACCAAGCGCCTCACGGTCAACGCGCGAGCCGCCGGACCGCGCCTCGGGCGCTCGGTGCAGCAGGCCATCCAGGCCGCGCGTGCCGGCGACTGGTCGGTCGACGGCGACGGCGTCGTGGCCGGTGGCATCCAGCTCGAGCCCGGCGAGTACGAGCTGGTGCTCGAATCCGGCGGATCCGACGACGGGTCGAGCGCGCTCGCCCTCCTGGACGGCGGAGGCTTCGTCATCCTGGACACGACCACGACGCCCGAGCTGGAGGCCGAGGGTCTCGCCCGCGATGTCGTCCGCGCCGTGCAGGATGCTCGCAAGGCCGCGGGACTGGAGGTGGGCGACCGCATCCGGCTCGGCCTGACGCTCGATGGGTACGGCGCCGACGCCGCCGCGCGGCATCGGGACCTCATCGCCCGCGAGACGCTCGCCCTCGAGATCGACATCGAGACGTCCGTCGCCGTGGCGGAGGCATCCGCCGCCCGATCGGTCGGCGACGGCTCGTCACTCCTCGTAGAGCTGGAGAAGCTGTGACTGACGCATCCGACGCCCACGACGACGAGGCCCGTGACCGGGCCGACGCCGTGTACGACGCGCTGATCGCGCGTGTCGGCGAGGGCTCACCCAGGCCTCGACTCGCGCCGACGCGACGCACCGTCGAACTGCTCGGCGACCCGCATCGCGCGGCCCCCGTCATCCACATCACCGGCACGAACGGCAAGACGTCGACGAGTCGCATGATCGAGAGCCTCCTGCGCGCGTCGGGCCTGCGAACCGGGCTCCTCACCAGTCCGCACCTCGAGCGGTTCACCGAGCGCATCCGCATCGACGGTGCGCCGATCACCGACGAGGCAGTGGCGCGCAACTGGGACGAGATCCTCCCGTTCCTGGCCATCGTGGACGTGGAGCTCGAGGACGCCGGAGACGAACCCCTCACCTACTTCGAGGCGCTCACCGTGCTCGCGTTCGCGTGCTTCGCGGACGCTCCGGTCGACGTCGTCGTGCTCGAGGTCGGCATGGGCGGGGAGTGGGATTCGACGAACGTCGCCGACGGCCAGGTCGCGGTCTTCACTCCGATCGACCTCGACCACCAGAGTCGGCTGGGCAACACGATCGTCGAGATCGCGCGCACGAAGTCGGGCATCATCAAGCCGATGGCTGCCGTCGTCTCTGCGAAGCAGCGCGCCGAGTCGCTCGAGGTGCTCGAGGAGGCGGCCGAGCTCACCGAATCGACGCTCGCCGTCGAGGGCGATGCTTTCGACGTGCTCGAGTCGCGCGTCGCCGTCGGCGGCCAACTCGTGACGATCCGCGGCCTGGCCGGGGAGTACCGCGACTTCGCGCTGCCGATCTTCGGGCGCCACCAGGCCGAGAATGCCGCCGTCGCGATCGCTGCCGTCGAGGCGTTCATCGGCGGCGGTGCCGTGCGGCTCGCCGACGAGGTCGTCGAGGCCGGACTGGCCGGCGCGGCATCTCCGGGGCGGTTCCAGGCGATCGCGGCCGAGCCGACGGTCATCGTGGATGCCGCGCACAATCCGCACGGGGCCAGGGCACTGGTCGACGCGCTCGACGAGTACTTCGACTTCGACGACATCGTGTTCGTGTTCGGCGTCCTCGCCGACAAGGACGCCGACGGCATCGTCGAGGAGCTCGCCCGTGCGAACGGCACGTTCATCGTCACGACGTCGCACTCCGAGCGCGCGCGCGACGTGCATGAACTCGCCGGCATCGTCGCCACCCACGTGGGCGCCGATCGCGTGCAGGCGGTGGAGCGCCTCGACGACGCACTCGACGAGGCCCGCGCGTGGGCGGCTGATGCCCCGAAGCGGGCGGTGGTCGTGACGGGCTCGATCGTGCTGGTGGGCGAGGCCATGTCCATCGCGTCCGATCGCGGTTGGGGGCGCGTATGAGCGACGAGGCGACCCCCGCTGCCACGCCGGGTGCGCGACCGCCGCGCTCGGCGCGGCAGACCCTCGGTTCTCTGGTGCTCGCGTTCGAGGTGCTCGTGGTGTTCCTCGCCTCGCTGGTGATCTGGGGCCTCGCTCCGACCGAGAACGGCAGCTGGGGCCTCCCACCGTGGGTCGCGCTCGTCGCCGGCGGCGTGGTGATTCTCGGCCTCATCGTGACCATCGGCCTGCTCCGCTTCCCGTGGGGCTTCTGGCTGGGCTGGGCGCTGCAGGCGGTGATCATCGCGAGCGGGTTCCTGAATCCGGCGATGTTCATCATCGGCGCCATCTTCGGCGGCATGTGGTGGTACGGCATGCACGCCGGTGCACGGATCGACCGAACACGGACGGCGACCGTCGATCCGGGGAAGGAACAGGAATGACCACCGCCATCGAAGAGACGCTCGTGCTCGTGAAGCCCGACGGCGTCGCGCGCGGCCTCACCGGGGAGATCCTCCGGCGGATCGAGGCGAAGGGCTACTCGCTCGTCGACGTCCGGATGCTGCAGGCCGACCGAGAGCTCCTCGCGAACCACTACGCCGAGCACGAGGGCAAGCCGTTCTACGAGCCGCTCATCGACTTCATGATGTCCGGACCGTCCGTCGCGATGCGCGTCGCCGGCAACCGGGTCATCGAGGGATTCCGCGTGCTCGCGGGAACGACCGACCCCA
>DASUVU010000224.1:0-3183 GCA_036378815.1 Agromyces sp.
CCGACGTGGTCGCCTACTCCATGGGCAACCGCGTCGTCTCGGCGCTCACCGAGCTCGCGCCCGAACGCGTGCGCCGCGTCGTCATCGGCGGCGCCGGTCCGGTGGAGCTGTTCGCCTCATGGGATCTGGACGACGCGCGCGGCGTCCTGCTCCGGGACGAGCCGGCCCGCGACCCGCTCATCGAGCGGGTGCTGCGCCCGGCGATCGACGCGGGCGCCGACCGCGAGGCGCTGCTCGCCTGCATCGGGGGAGTCGCCGGCTCGCCACTGTCGATCCCGGGCGACATCCCGACGCTCTTCGTGGTCGGCGAGGATGACCCCGTGCCCGCCGGCGTGCAGCAGCTCGCCCTCGACTGGGGCGCCGATCTCGTCACGATCCCTGGTCGCGACCACGTGTCGACGCTGACGGCCCGGGCGTTCAAGAAGGCCGCGATCGCATTCCTCGCGACGCGCTGACCGAGTGGGGTCGACGGCGGGTCAGGCCGCGAGCGCTGCGAGCACGGCGTCGCGGTAGGCGTCCTGTCCGGCGACCGTCGGGTGCAGGAAGGAGATCGGATCCGAGGGGTCGGCTCCGAGCCACGGGTCGAGGTTGCCGATCTGGTGACCGACGAACGCCGTCGCCATGCTCACGAACTCGGCATCGGCACCGGCGGCGACGGCGAGCGCGACACCAGCGCCGATCTGCTGGTCCAGCCGTACGACCACGCCGTTGACGTAGTCCGTGGTGTCGGAGAGCCCGGGGACGAACGGCACGGGATAGTCCGTGACGACGATGTGCGCTCGCGGTGCGCTGCTGGAGATCGCGAGGACGAGGTCGCGCATGCCATCCCTGATCGAGTTCGATGCGAGGATCGCCTCGACCTGGGCGACCACCGCCGCGCACTCGGCGCTCGTCGGCGCGGGCACGCACACGGCGAACGCGGCGCCGATGGGCAGGTCGTTCCCGCCGGCCGTGACCGTCACGAGGGTCGTGCCCCGGTTGGTGCTCGCGACCTGCGTTGATGCGACATCCGCGATCGTGGCGCCCGAGCAGGCCGGCTGACGCAGCAGGTTGATGACCGACGGCTCGTCGAGGAGGGTCGGATACGACGCCGTGCTGCGCAGGCAGCTGTCGAGGGGGATGCCCGCGCCTTGACCGGCCGCGTACGAGTCGCCGAGGGCGACGTACTTGGCGACGGATGAGGACGGTGCTGCGGTGGCGGGGACCGCAGAGCCCGCGAGGGCGGCGGCGACGGCGACGAGGGTCGCGACGGTCGAGCCGACGATGCGGCTCCTGCGGATCGGGCGTGCCAGCATGGGCAAACCTTAGCGACAAGTCGAGGAATCCGCAGGTCCCCGAAGAGGTGTGGGCGCGACCGGCCGCGGGTCAGAGCTGGTTGCCGAGCTTGTACTCGCCCTGCTTCCACTCGGGCATGGACTCCTCGCCCTCGGTGGCGCGCGTGTACGAGAACCCGTCGGCGCCGATCGTCACGGCCATCTCGGAGTCGTCGGTGCGCGCCACGATCTCCTTCGGGTTGCCGTCGAGGTCGAGCACGAGCGACGCCTCGGTGTACCAGGAGGGCACGACCGGGTTGCCCCACCAGTCGCGGCGCTGGTTGTCGTGCACGTCCCACGTGACCACGGGGTTGTCGGGGTCGCCCGTGTAGTAGTCCTGCGTGTAGATCTCGACGCGGTGGCCGTCGGGATCGCGCAGGTACAGGTAGAACGCGTTCGAGACGCCGTGTCGGCCCGGACCGCGCTCGATGCGGTCGCTCATGCGCAGGGCACCGAGCTTGTCGCAGATGGCGAGGATGTTGTGCTTCTCGTGCGTCGAGAACGCGACGTGGTGCATGCGGGGGCCGTCGCCGCCGGTCATGGCGGTGTCGTGCACGGTCGGCTTGCGGCGCATCCACGCGGCGTACACGGTGCCGGCGTCATCCTGGATGTCCTCGGTGACGCGGAAGCCGAGGTCCTGCATGAACTTCGTCGCGCGCGGCACGTCGGGCGTGACCTGGTTGAAGTGGTCGAGGCGCACGAGCGCGCCCGGCGTGTACAGGTCGTAGCGCCAGGCGAGCCGCTCCACGTGCTCGACGTCGTGGAAGAACTCGTACGGGAAGCCGAGCGGGTCCTCGACGCGCACCGAGTCGCCGATGCCCTTCGTGAAACCCTCGGCGCGGCGCTCGACGCGGCATCCGAGTTCGCTGTAGAAGGCCACCGCCCTGTCGAGGTCCTCGGGCGTGCGGACGCGGTACGAGAACGCCGCCACGGCCGCCACCGGGCCCTTGCGCAGCACGAGGTTGTGGTGGATGAACTCCTCCAGGCTCCGGAGGTAGACGGTGTCCTCATCCTCCTCGGTCACCGTGAGGCCCAGCACGTCGACGTAGAAGTTGCGCGAGACCGCCAAGTCGGTGACCACGAGCTCCATGTAGGCGCAACGCAGGATGTCGGGTGCCGGCGCCGTCGGCGTCGGGATCGGGTTGTCGGTGTGGATCGGGGCCTCCTGCGAGACGTAGAAGCCCGAGGAGGTCAGCGTCTTGTCTTCTCTTGCGGTCATGTCAGCGTCCTTGCGTCGTGCGATTGTGGGTATCGGTCCCTGAGCCCCTCGAAGGGGTCAGCGCGGGTCGGGGTCGTCGAGGTCGGTCTCGGAGTGGTGCTCCTGCTTGCCGAACGTCGGGTTGTGCACGGCACCGAGCGTGATGTGCACCGCCTGCTGGTCGGTGTAGAAGTCGATCGAGCGGTAGCCGCCCTCATGGCCGAGGCCCGAGGCCTTCACGCCGCCGAACGGGGTGCGCAGGTCGCGGACGTTGTTCGAGTTCAGCCACACCATGCCGGCCTCGACCGCCTGGGCGAAGTTGTGCGCACGCTTGAGGTCGTTGGTCCAGATGTACGCGGCGAGGCCGTACCTCACGCCGTTCGCGAGCTCGAGCGCCTCCTCGTCGGAGTCGAACGGCGTGATCGCGACGACCGGTCCGAAGATCTCCTCCTGGAAGATGCGCGCGTCCTTCGAGACATCGGCGAACACCGTCGGGGCGACGTAGTTGCCCGTCGGGAAGCCCTCGGGGCGCCCGCCGCCCGCGACGAGCCGGCCCTCGGACCTGCCGATCTCCACGTAGCTCATGACCTTGTCGTAGTGCTCGGGGTGCACGAGCGCGCCGACCTCGGTCTTCGGGTCGTGCGGGTCGCCCACGACGACGCGCTTCGCCTG
>DASUVU010000225.1:0-3337 GCA_036378815.1 Agromyces sp.
GGAAATGCGGTGCGCGGGGGCAGGGGGGTGCATCAATGCGACCTCCGGGTAGAGGCCCGGGTCGGGGCACGCGTATTGATGCCCTGTTCGGGTGACGACAGTTCTGGCCCAAGTCTGGACGACAACGGGCTTCGGGACTCCCCCCAATGCAGGGGGCGTCCCGCCGTGAGTGTACCCCGAAACGGCGAACCCCCCTCGCACAGGAGGGGGGTCTCGTGCCGATGCTCACGTCGGTGCGCGCTCGACAGCTCGAATGGCCGTCGACCATGCTCGGATCATCACATGGTCGGGGTGACAGGATTTGAACCTGCGACCTCGTCGTCCCGAACGACGCGCGCTACCAAGCTGCGCCACACCCCGGTGGCCCCGAAGAGCCTTCACAAGGATAGCCGATAAAACACGGCCGCCCGACCACGCCTGCTGTGGCGGCATCCGTCATGGGATGTCGATGGCGACGACCGCCTATTCGGCGGGCACGAGCGTGAGCAGCGTCGCCTCGGGCGGGCACGCGAACCGCACCGGCGCATAGATGGACGTGCCGAGCCCCGCGGAGACGTGGAGGTACGCCGACCGAAGCCCGTGCCGCCAGGTGCTCAGCCCCTTCACCTGCCGGCGCGGAATGTCGCAGTTCGTGACGAGCGCGCCGAACCCCGGCACGCAGACCTGCCCGCCGTGCGTGTGGCCGGCCAGGATGAGCTGGGCGCCGTGGTTCACGAACGAGTTCAGTACCCGCTGGTACGGGGCGTGCGTGACGCCGACGGTCACGGTGGGCCGGCGGGCGGTGACGGATGCCGCGTCGGGCCACGTGTCGTCGCCGAGCGGGTCGTTCGCCCGCAACTCATCGATCGCTCCGGTGATGAGGTCGAGACGGTCGTAGCCGTGGTGCGGGTCGTCGACGCCGAAGAACTCGAAGTGCGTGCCGCGGATGTCGAAGCTGGTTGCGGCGTTGTCGATGTCGACCCAGCCGAGCTGCGCCAGGAACTCGTGCAGTGCGCCGATGTCGAGCGGCTTGGGCCGCGCGACGCGACCCGACGGGCCGGAGAAGTAGGCCAGCGGGTTCTTCAACTGCGGCCCGAAGTAGTCGTTGGAGCCGTTGACGAAGACGCCGGGGATGCCACGGAAGGGCTCGAGCGCGTACCGGACGCCGTCGATCCCGCGCTCGTGGCCGAGGTTGTCGCCGGTGTCGACGACGAGGTCGGGCTCGAGCTCGGCCAGGCCTCGCACCCACTCCTGCTTGTCACGCTGCCACGGTGCCATGTGCAGGTCGGCGAGATGCAGGACGCGGATCGGCTGGGCCCCGGCCGGGAGCACTGGGACATCCGCGCGCCTGAGGGTCCAGCGGGAGCGTTCGACGAGCGCCCCCCACGCGAACGCCCCCGCCGCCGCCGCGGCGATCGCGAGTGAGATCGCCGCGGCAGGGGAGGTACGCGTGCTCGTCACCGACATCGTCGCCCTCGCCGGCTAATCGTTGTCGGGACCGTTGCCGTTGCCCGGGCCGCCGCCGAAGTTCACGGTGACCTCGTCGCCACGCTTCGCGGAGCTGCCGGGGGCCGGGTTCTGACTCTCGACGACGCCCGTGGGGTTGCCACCGCCGCCCTTCATCTTCAGGCCGGCGGCATCGAGTGCTGCCCTCGCCTGCAGGGCGTTCATCCCGGTCAGGTCGGGCACGGTCGTGCCGTTGCTGTTGCCGTTGCTCGTGAAGACGCGGATCGTGGTTCCACGACCGGCCTGACCCGAGGGGTCGGTGCCCGTCACGGTGCCGGCGGGCAGGTTCGAGTCCTGCTGACCGCCATCCTCGAAGACGAATCCGGCATCCTCGATCGCCTGCTTCGCGGCGTCGAGCGAGAGACCGACGACCTGTGGCACGTCGACCATCACCTGCTTGAACGCGCTGTCGTCGGGTTCGGGGAAGTCCTCGCCGCCGTACTTGTCGTCGGCGACCTCCATGATCGCCGGCCACATGCGGTGACGCGCAGTCGCTGCGGAACCGCTGTCGAACCTGACGTTGCGGAGATTCGTGCGGTTCTCGCCGCCGGTGACATTGCCGACCCAGACGGCCGTCGCGGCCGTGGTGCTCGCTCCGACCATCCAGGTGTCGACCGCGTTGTCGGTCGTACCCGTCTTGCCGAGGTGGGCGACACCCGTGCCGGTGTTCGACGCGTCAGCCGTACCGCCGTTGAACGTCTGCTCCATGGCGTACGCCATGGCGTGCGCGACCTCGGGCGTGACCGACTGCGTGCACGTCGATGCGGGCGGCGTGATCTCCTCGCCCTTGGCGTTGACGATCCGGTCGATCGCGACCGGCGTGCACGTCATGCCGTTGTTCGCGATGCCGGCGAATCCGGCCGCCATGGTCAGCGGCGCGAGCTCCTGCGTGCCGAGCACGTCCGAGGGGTTCATCTGCAGTTCGCCGCCGTCGGCGCGGTGCATGCCGAACGCCTGGGCGGTCTGCTTGATCTTGCAGAGGTCGAGCTGCTGGGCCATCGCCATGAAGGCCGTGTTCACCGAGTACTTCGTCGCGTTGACCGCGTTGTTGGCGTTCGTGCCGTCGTCGTTGCGCGGATTGAAGCTGCCCGACCAGTTGCCCGTGCAGCTGTCGGTGAACGAGGTGAAGGTGCGTCGTGATCCGTTGAACGTCTCGGTCAGCGAATGACCGGCGTTGAGCCATTCGGCCAGTGTCCACACCTTGTAGGTCGACCCGGGCTGGAATCCGCTCGAGCCGCCGTAGTTGTAGTCGGTGCTGTAGTTGACCGCGCTGTACGCCGGGCTCGACGCGAGCACGTCGGGGTCGTTCGAGAAGGTCTTGTTCTGGACCATCGCGAGCACGCGGCCCGTGCCCGGCTGCACCGTCACGGCGGAGGAACCGACGTCGAACCGGTCATCGACCCACGGCACGTTCTCGGCCATGGTGGCCGCAGCGGCGGTCTGCAGGTCGAGGTCGAGCGACGTGTAGACCTGCAGGCCACCCTGCTGCAGCATCTGCGCGCCCTCGTTGACATCCTCGGTCGCCGGGTCGTCGTAGTTGTTCTTGATCACCCACGTGACGTAGTCGCAGAAGTAGGCGTTCACGCCGGCGCTCTGACACCCCGTGCTCGGCTCGGTGATGATCGGCGTCACGGGCGTCGCCACGGCGGCGTCGTGCTCCTCCTGCGTGATCCTCGTCTCCTCGAGCATCTGGTCGAGGATGTAGTCGCGCCGCTCCTTGTTCTCGGCGTACGGCACCGGCTGGCCGTCGACGATGGTGTTGGCCCCGTTCGTCTCGCTCTCGGGGTAGTCGAGTCGGAACTTCTCGGGGTGGTTCACGATCGCGATGAGGCTGGCGGCCTCGGCAAGGGTG
>DASUVU010000226.1:0-3187 GCA_036378815.1 Agromyces sp.
GACGGGGGCGACCTCCGCGTAGTAGGAGATCACCTCGCCCTTCGTCATGCCCGTCTCGGGATACATGACCTTGTCGAGGTTCGTCAGCCGGAGTCTCCGGCCGTCGATCTCCACCAGCTGGCGCGTCTCGGCCATTCCCCCATCCTTGCAGCGACCCTCGCCGAGTTGCCCGATTCTGGCCGAAATCGGGCAACTCGACGGGGTGGCGGTGACGGCGAGCGGATGCCGCGGGCCCGCCCCGCGCGCGAGAGGGTTCCCACGCGGCATCCGCGGGGTGTGTACTGGTAGGCATGCGAGCCGTCTGGAAGGGCGCGGTCACATTCGGCCTGGTCAATGTGCCCGTCAAGTTGTACAGCGCGACCCAGGACCACGACGTGTCCCTGCATCAGGTGCACGACGAGGATGGCGGGCGCATCCGCTACCAGCGCGTCTGCGAGATCGACGGCAAGGTCGTCGACTACAAGAACATCGACAAGGCCTACGACGACGGCGAGCGCACGGTGATCATCACCGACGAGGACCTGAAATCGCTGCCCGCCGAGCGCAGCCGTGAGATCGAGGTGATCGAGTTCGTGCCGACCGAGCAGATCGACCCGATCATGTTCGACCGCAGCTACTACCTCGAGCCCGACTCCGCCTCCAGCAAGGCCTACGTGCTGCTGCGCCGCACGCTCGAGTCGACCGATCGCACGGCGATCGTGCGCATGGCGCTGCGGCAGAAGACGCGGCTCGCCGCGCTGCGCGTATCGGGCGACGTGCTCGTCGTGCAGACCCTGCTGTGGAGCGACGAGGTGCGCGAGGCGGCGTTCCCGTCGCTCGACGAGCCCGTGAAGATCTCGTCGAAGGAACTCGACCTGTCGAAGCAGCTGGTCGAGAGCCTCGTCTCCGACTTCGAGCCCGAGCAGTACGTCGATGAGTACCAGGAGGAGCTTCGCACGCTCATCAAGGCCAAGCTCGAGCAGGGTGACGCGGTCGACACGGCCGCCACGTTCGGCGAGCGGCCAGAGGAGGAGGAAGGCGGCGAGGTCATCGACCTCATGGAGGCGCTGCGGCAGTCGATCGCCTCGAAGCGCGAGGGCGGGGGCAAGGGCGCTGCCTCGGAGAAGGCTTCGGCATCATCCAAGGCGGATGCCGCGAAGACGTCGTCGAAGTCGGGCGACACCAAGAAACCGGCCGCGAAGAAGTCGACCACGAAGTCGACGACCGCGAAGAAGAAGGCGGCCTCTTAAGACACCGCGGCGCGAGACACCCGTCGAGCGGATGCCTCGCGCCGGCGTGTCGCGCGATGTGCGGGTCAGCCCTCGTCGCTGCAGGCCGAGTTCACGCCCGAGGCCGCGTCCTGGATGGCGGTCTGGTGCTCGGCGACGGCCTCGTCGTCGACTTCCGCCTCGGGGTCGGAGGGCAGGGTCTCGGCGAAGTCGGCCGCCTCGTCGATCTTGTCGCCGAGCTCGCCGAGCGCCTCGGCAACCGCGTCGTCGGCGTCTTCTTCGAGAGCGTCGACACGCTCGCTGTAGCCCTCGAGCGTCTTCTTCACGTCGGCCGGGTCGCCTCCGGCGGCGAGCGCATTCTGGGCGCCGTTCGAGATGTCGCGCACGTCGCTGGTGATGGTGTCGCACCCGCCCGCGGCGGCCGTCTCACTCCCGCCACCACCCGCCGCACAGCCGGTGAACAGTAGAGCGCCGGCGAAGACGATTGCGGCGGACGTCATGATTCGTTGCATGATGTGATCCCCTCGTGATCTGCAGACCTGCACAGCATAGCGAGCACCCACCGACATCATCAGGGCTTGCGCGCAACCCCCCGTTCGGGCCAGCATCCGCTTCCGGCCGGTGTCAAGGGGCTGCGCCGCCCGACGGTCCGACCTAGGCTCGGCGCATGAGCACACCTGACGAAACGGGCGCTCGCCCGAATCCCGAGCGAGGTGCGGCCGAGCCCGCGCCGCTCGACGACACCGAGCAGACCCGCAAGGATGTGAGCTACAGCCCGGGAAGCGAGTCCGAGACCGCGGCGAAGCAGCGGGATCCCCTGCCCGACGCCGTCGCGGCCGACGACGACATCGACGCCTCGCGGATCAACGCGGTGCCCGGCACGGGCGGGCCAGACGACGCGGGCGACGTCGCCCTCGATCCAGAGGACGTCGAGCGCTGACCGCGGTGGAACCCGGCACCGAGGGCCTCGACCCGACCTCGCCTGCGACCGCGCAGCGCCGCGCCGCGGTCATCTACAACCCCGTGAAGGTCGACGCCGACGCACTCCGGGCCGCGGTGGCCGGCGAGCCGGCGAGCGCCGACTGGGACGAGACTCTGTGGTACGAGACGACGGTCGAGGATCCCGGCCTCGGGCAGGCGAAGGAGGCGCTCGACGCCGGTGCCGACATGATCATCGCTGCGGGTGGCGACGGCACCATCCGCAACGTTGCGCAGGTGCTCGGCGGCACGTCCGCGTCGCTCGCGCTGCTGCCGTCGGGCACGGGCAACCTCCTCGCGCGCAACCTGGACCTCACCCTCGACGACATGGAGCACTCCATCAAGGTCGCCTTCGACGGCGCAGACCGCATGATCGATCTCGCCTGGGCCGACATCCGTCGGGAGGGGGGCACCGTCGATCGAGCCGCCTATCTGGTGATGGCCGGGTTCGGACTCGACGCGAAGATGCTGTCTGAGACCGATGAGGAGTTGAAGGCCAAGGTCGGATGGCTCGCGTACGTCGACGCCATCCGCAAGGCGCTCCGCGACAAGAACCGCATGCGCATGCGGTACCGCCTCGATCACCGGCAGACGCGCACCGTCTCGGCGCACACGCTGATCATCGGCAACTGCGGGTCGCTCCCCGCGAACATCCTGCTGCTGCCCACCGCCGCCATCGACGACGGCCGGTTCGAGGCCGTGTTCCTCCGCCCCGAGAGCGCCTGGGGGTGGCTGCAGATCTTCGTGAAGGTGATCTGGGAGAACGGGGTCCTGCGCCGCACGAAGCTCGGACGCAAGTTGGTCAGCCGCGACGTCGACGCCCTGCGTTACGTGAAGGGCACGCACCTCGACGTGGTGCTGAGCCGCCCCGAGGAGGTCGAACTCGACGGCGACAGCTTCGGCCGCGCTGACGCCTTCCGCACGTGGATCGACCCCGGCGGCCTCACCGTGCGGGTGCCGGTCTCCGAGGAGGAACCGACCGAGCAGTGACGGATGCCGCG
>DASUVU010000227.1:0-4018 GCA_036378815.1 Agromyces sp.
GGTGCCCGCACGGTGCAGGATCGTCCGATTCCACCGCACCCCCATCCCCCGGCACATCACCCCTTCGGGCTAGGTCTCCATGGCCGATTCGGGCCAGGTTCGCCGTCGCACAGGGGCCCTCGATGCCGTCGCGTCCGGGCACTCCCCCGGTCGCCGGGGCTACTGGTTCGAGAACGCGGCGTCGAACGACGCGGTCGGACGCGGCCAGATGAGCGACCTGATGAATCCGACGGCCTCCTTGGCACCGTGCAGGCGGTCCATGCCGGCGTCCTCCCACTCGACCGAGATCGGGCCGGTGTAGCCGATCGCGTCGAGTGCGCGGAAGGAGTCCTCCCACGGCACATCTCCGTGCCCCGTCGACACGAAATCCCAGCCACGGCGGGGGTCGCCCCACGGCAGGTGCGAACCGAGCACGCCCGCGCGGCCGTTCTGCGGGCGAAGCCGGGTGTCCTTGCAGTCGACGTGGTAGATGCGGTCCTTGAAGTCGAGGATGAAGCCGACGGGGTCGATGTTCTGCCACATCATGTGGCTCGGGTCCCAGTTGAAGCCGAACGCCTCGCGGTGATCGATCGCCTCGAGCGTGCGCACCGAGCTCCAGTAGTCGTATGCGATCTCGCCCGGGTGCACCTCGTGCGCGAAACGCACGCCCTCGGCGTCGAACGCGTCGAGGATGGGGTTCCAGCGCGTCGCGAAGTCCTCGAAGCCGCCCTCGATCACCGACGCGGGAACCGGCGGGAACATCGCCACGTACGGCCAGATCGACGAGCCGGTGAATCCGACCACCGTGTCGACCCCCAGGGCCCTGGCGACCCGCGCCGACCGCTTCATGTCGTCGGCGGCTCGCTGCCGAACACCCTCGGCGTCGCCGTCGCCCCACGTGTACGGGCGCACGATGGCCTGGTGCCGGAAGTCGATGGGCGCATCGCACACCGCCTGGCCGGTGAGGTGGTTCGAGATCGCATACACCTCGAGGCCGTGGCGCTTCAGGATCTCGCGGCGTTCCTCGAGATAGCCCGGCTCCTCCTCGGCGAGCTTGAGGTCGAGATGATCGCCCGAGCAGGCGATCTCGAGGCCGTCGTAGCCCCATTCGGCGGCCAGGCGCGCGACCTCCTCGAACGGAAGGTCCGCCCACTGGCCGGTGAACAGCGTGACGGGGTGGCCGCCCTCGGCCGCTGAGCCTGTCGAAGCGGTCATCATCGCTCCCTTTCGTCCTGCAGTTCGGTCAGGTACCGGATGCTCCGTGCCGCCAGTTCGTCCTGCGATTCGGCGAGCGGCCGCCACACCGACGCGGCGACGGCGATGGTCGCGTTCTCGCCCGTGAAGCTCTCGAGGCCGAGCGGCCCGTCGTATCCGACGTCGTCGAGTGCGTCGAGGAAGGTCGGCCAGTCGAAGTGGTCGTCGCCCACCGCGCCCCGGTCGTTCCCGCAGACCTGCACGTGCGCGAGATGTTCCCCTGCCGCGCGCACCGCAGCGCCGATGTCCTTCTCCTCGATGTTGAGGTGGTAGCTGTCGAGCGCGAGCCCGAGCCCCGGGCCGAGCAGGGGGCCGAGCGCCTCGAGCGCCTGCTCCACCGTGTTCACGAGGCTCGTCTCGTAGCGATTCAGCGGTTCGATGGCCAGGCGGATGCCGCTGCGCTCGGCAGTGCGCATGAGCGGCGCGAGACTCGCGCGCAGCTCCCGGTAGCGGGCCTCGCGCTCCTCGGTATCCATGCGCCATGCGCGCCCGGTCGCGGCGGTGAACGGACCCGCGACCACCCGGGAGCCGAGCCGCTCGGCGACGCCGATGCAGTGCACCAGGTAGTTCTGCGTCGCGACCACCTCCGAGCCCGGCGCTGCAACGAGGTTGCGGCCGGCGCCCATCGCGCCGATCACGATGGCGGCGAGCCCGTGCTCGGCGAGCACGTCGGCCGCGGCATCCGCAGACCAGTCCCCCGGTTGCTCGACGGGCAGCTCGAGGGCACCGAAGCCCATGCCGGCGGCCTTGGCCGCGATCTCGGCGAGTGCCGTGTCGTCGAGCGGTGACGTCCACACCCAGGTGTTCACGCCGATGGTGCGGCGCATGCTGCCTCCTTCGTGCTGCCCACGCGAGTGTTTCCGCTCGCCGTCGAGGTTGCCGTTGGAACGGCCCCACTCGCGACGAACGGAAACACTCGGCGAGGTGTCAGTCGGTCAGATCAGGTCAGCTCGTCATCACGGGATGACGCGATCCTGCCAGACCTGCGGGTAGCCCGGCAGGTCCTCGCCGCCGAACTTCGCGTAGTGGCCGTCGGGCATGCCCTCGTTGGCCGCGAGGTACTGGTCGACTTCCTCAGCGGGGATCGGCTCCTGCGGGAGCACCCACTCCTTCGGCACCTGCTGGCCCGCGAAGATCATCTGCGCGGCCAGCAGCGGGGTGCGCCACTGGAAGTTGGAGTACACGGGGGCGAGACCCGTGAGTCCCGTCTCCTTCCACTTCCGGAGGAAGCTCATCTCGTCCTCGCCCGTCATGACGGGGTAGTCGACGCCGGCGTCCTCGAACGCCTCGATGGCCGCGACGGCGCCGTCACCGGCATCCATCCACACGCCCTGCACGTCGCCCTTGGCGAGCTCGTCGGAGATGATCTTCTTGATCTCGGCGGGGTCGGCTCCGGTGAAGTAGTCGACCGCGTCGATGCCGGCCTCGTCGAACAGCTTCTCGGCTGCGGCCCAGCGCTGCTCGAGCACGTCCACACCCGGCAGGATGCGGAGCGCCACGACCTTGTCGCCCTCCTCGAGCTCGTCGATGAGGAACTCGGCCGTGTCGATGCCCCACGCGAATCCACCGATCGGGTGGATGAACGTGACCGGGCAGTCGGTCTGCACGCCGCGGTCGAAGACCACGACGGGCTTGCCCGTGTCGCAGGCACGCTCGACCGCAGGTGTCATCGCGGCCGTCGAGTTCGGCGAGATGATGAAGACGTCGCAGTTGCCCTCGTTGATGAAGTAGTCGATGTCGGCGATCTGCGTGTCATCGGAGTCCTGCGCGTCGCGGGTCTCCATCTCGGAGATGGCCCCCGCCTGCTGCAGCACCTGCAGCTGCTGGTTCATGGTGATCCAGCCGGTCTGCCGCCACGGGTTCGAGATCGAGGCGTTGGCGAAGCACGCCTTCTTCGGCCCCGCGCTCGCGTACTGCGCGGTGTCGACCATCTCGGCGTTGATCATCTGGAGCCACGGCTGGTCTTCCGGTCCCTCCGGAACGACGTCGCGCTCGGCGTCCTGCTTGTCGAAGAGCTCCTGGTCGAACCACTCGACCGCTTCCTCGGTGGCCTCGGCGTCTTCCGACGGCGCGGTCACGTTGGGATCGGTGGTACAACCGGCGAGCGTGAACAGCGCGAGAGCGCCGACCATGGCGGATGCCACAGTGAACCTGCGTCGCATCACGAACCTCCCTTGGTTTCGTTGTCAGCCCTCTGCGTGGAGGGGTTGGGGGCAGTGTGAGCTTGATCCGGGCTCGGATCGGGCTCCTTCGCACCGGATGGTGCAACGGGCGAAGTCTCGAGCGCGCGGCCACGACGGCGAGCGCGGAACGTCGTCGCCGCGTAGGCGACGGCGAGGATGATGATGGCGCCCTGCACCGCGTCGCGGTACGTGGACGGCACGCCGGCGAAGTTGAGCAGCGTGAAGAGGGCCTCGAGCGCGAACGCGCCGGCCGCGGCCGCCACGACCCAGCCCCGCCCGCCGCCGAGCACGACGCCGCCGAGCACGACCGCGGTGATGGCGGTGAACTCGTAGCCCCGCCCGACGCTCGGGTGCACTCCCGCATAACCCACGAGCAGCACGCCCGCGACGGTCGCCGACAGCGACGAGATGATGAACGTCGACGTCTTCACCCACCAGCTGCGTGCACCCGAGAACCTGGCGGTGGTCGGGTTGTCGCCGAGGGCGATGATCGTGCGGCCGAACGGCCGACGCGCGAACCACACGGCGAGCGCGAGGATCACCACGAGGATCACCACCGACCACGGCAGGATCTCGATCACGGGAAGATCGCGGATGCCGCC
>DASUVU010000228.1:0-4085 GCA_036378815.1 Agromyces sp.
CGCGGGCGACGTGCCGCCGGCGGCCGTCCCGACGACGATCGTGCTCGATCAGGACGGCCGGGTCGCCGCGCGCGTGCTGGGGCAGCTCACCGAGGCGTCGATCCTCGAGTCGATCATCGACTCGCTCCTCGCCGAGCAGGCGTCGGCGTAGCGGAAGGCGGGGAAGCAGAGTGGGCGGCGTCGGGGACATCGTGCTGAACGGGCAGC
This sequence comes from Agromyces sp., assembly GCA_036378815.1. GTDB lineage: Bacteria > Actinomycetota > Actinomycetes > Actinomycetales > Microbacteriaceae > Agromyces. Next base: position 208 of record DASUVU010000228.1, read on the forward strand.
TGCTCGCGGCCGTGCCGATCGCGCTCGCCGCCGGCCTGGTGTCGTTCCTCTCGCCGTGCGTGCTGCCGCTCGTCCCGGGTTACCTGGGGTACCTCGGCGGGTTCACGGATGCCTCGGCCGAGGCCTCCGAGGAGCGACGCAACCGTCGGCGGCTGCTGCTCGGCGTGGTGCTCTTCATCGCGGGCTTCACCGTCGTGTTCGTCACCTTCAACGTGCTCGCCGGAGTCGCGGGCGCCTGGTTCAACGCGTACGGCGACGCGATCACGCGAGCGCTGGGCGTGGTGCTCATCGTGATGGGGCTCGTGTTCATCGGGCAGTTCACGTTCCTGCAGCGCACGGTCAAGCCGTCGTGGCGACCGGCGACCGGGCTCGCGGGGGCGCCCCTCCTGGGCGTCGTGTTCGGGCTCGGCTGGACGCCCTGCATCGGTCCCACGCTCGCCGTGGTGCTCGCGCTCAGCGCCGACTCGGCTTCGGCGGGCCGCGCGGTACTGCTCGGCCTCGCGTACTGCATCGGGCTCGGCATCCCCTTCCTCCTCGTGGCCCTCGGTTTCGGATGGGTGACCGGGTCACTCGCGTTCTTCCGTCGGCACATCCGCGCGATCAACATCATCGGCGGCGCGCTGCTCATCGCGATCGGCGTCTTCATGGTGTCGGGGCTGTGGAGCGTCTGGATGTACGAGCTGCAGGCGGTGATCACCGGCTTTGTCCCCGCGATCTGATCCTGACGCGCTGTCGCGCCCCGACGACCACATCGACTCGGTCGCGCCCGACGCGAGCGAACCCGGCCGCCCTCGCGCCGCCGGTTCCGGAGCCCCGCTCACCCAGCCGAAGCTCGGCTTCGTAGGATGGCTGCGCTTCGCCTGGCGGCAGCTCACGAGCATGCGCACGGCGCTGCTGCTGCTCCTGCTGCTCGCGATCGCGGCGGTGCCCGGCTCGCTCGTGCCCCAGCGGTCGAGCGACCCGAACGGCGTCACCCAGTACTTCACCGACAATCCCGACCTCGCGCCGGTGCTCGACCGGTTCCAGCTGTTCGACGTCTACACGTCGGCGTGGTTCTCGGCGGTGTACCTCCTGTTGTTCGTGTCCCTCATCGGCTGCGTCATCCCGCGCACGAAGCACCACTTCGAGGCGCTGCGAGCCCGGCCGCCGCGGACTCCCGCGCGACTGTCGCGGCTGGCCGGCTACACCGAGCGTCCGCTGTCGGTCCCTGAGCCCGACGAAGGGGCCGCTTCGGCAGGCTCGGCGAGCGCGACGGCGGCGGATGCCGCGATCGACCGTGCGGCGGCCGAGCTCAAGCGGGCGGGCTACCGGGTCGAGCGCTATGACCTCCGCGGCGAGCCATCCGTCTCGGCGGAGCGCGGCTACCTCCGCGAGACCGGGAACCTCGTCTTCCACACCGCACTGCTCGGCGTGCTCGTCGCCGTCGGCATCGGCGGCGGCTTCGGATTCTCGGGCCAGCGCGTCGTGGTCGAGGGCCAGTCGTTCGTGAACACGCTCGCGGCGTTCGACTCGTTCAACCCGGGCCGCTTCTTCGACGACACGAACCTCGACCCCTACCGGCTCACGCTCGAGGAGCTCGACGCCGTGTACGAGACGCGCAACCAGCAGGCGATCGGCCAGCCGATCGACTTCACGGCGCACGTGTCGGTGCAGGGCCGGGGCGACGAGTCGCGGGATGCCACGGTCAAGGTCAACGAGCCGCTGCGCGTGTTCGGCACCGACGTGTACCTGCTGGGCAACGGGTACGCGCCCACGATCACGGTGCGCGACGCCGACGGCGAGGTCGTGTTCACCGACGCGGTGCCATTCCTGCCGCAGGACGCGAACCTCACGTCGATCGGCGTCGTGAAGGTGCCCGACGGCCTCGACGAGCAGCTCGGCATGGTGGGCTTCTTCTACCCGACGCAGACGACCCTCGGCTCCGGCGCCTACGCATCGAGCTACCCCGACCTCGTGTTTCCCGTGCTCACGCTGAACGTGTACCAGGGCGACCTCGGCATCGACGAGGGCACGCCGACCTCGGTGTACACGCTCGACCCCACGTCGATGGAGCAGCTGACCGGCGGTGAGACGGGCGTCGACTCGATCGAGCTCATGCCGGGCGACACGGTCGACCTGCCGAACGACCTCGGATCCGTGACCTTCGAGGACGTGTCGCCCGATGCCGGGTCGGATGCCGCGGCCGACGACTACTCGCAGAGCGTCTCGCGGTTCGCCAGCTTCGACATCCACGACGATCCGTCGCAGGGATGGGTGCTGGTCTTCGCGCTCCTGATCCTCGCGGGGCTGCTCGTGTCGCTCTTCGTGCCGCGCCGTCGGATGTGGGTGAAGGCCGCGCGCCGACCCGACGGCACCGTCGTGCTCGAGTACGCGGGGCTCGCGCGCGGCGAGGACCCGGGCCTCGACGACGCCGTGCGGGCGTTCGCCGACAAGCATGCCGGGAAGGCGGACGATGACCCCGCGACGTAAGGTGGAACGGTGACGCTCGACGAGATCTCCCTGACGCTCGTGTACTCCGCGATGGCCGTGTACGCGATCGCGTTCATCGCCTACGCCATCGACCTCGCGCGTCGCTCCGCGGTCGCCACGCAGGCCGCCGATGCCGCGGCGTCCGCTGCTTCCGCGACTTCGGTGACGACCGTCGCGGGCGGCGGCACGACCGTCGTCGCACCGCCGAAGCCGGCTGCGCCCGTCGCCTACGGGCGCTCGCCGTCGCTGCGCGTCGGCGTGGCGCTCACCGTGGTCGCCTGGCTGTTGCACCTGTCCGCCACCGTCACGCGCGGCATCGCCGCCGAGCGGGTGCCATGGGCCAACATGTACGAGTTCGCGCTGACCGGCACGCTGATCATCACGTCGGTGTACCTGCTCGTGCTCGTGGTCTCGAAGCACGACCTGCGGTTCCTCGGCACGTTCGTCACGGGCCTCGTGCTCGTGCTGCTCGGCGTCGCCACCGTCAACTTCTACGTCAGCGTGGTTCCGCTGCCGCCGGCCCTGCAGTCGGCGTGGCTCGTGATCCACGTGTTCGTCGCGACGAGCGCGACGGGCTTCCTCGCGCTCGGATTCGCGCTGTCGGTGGTGCAGCTGCTGCAGTCGCGGCGCGAATCGCTCGCGGCATCCGCGACGGCGGCGAAGCAGAACTTCCTCGCCACGCTGCCCGATTCGTCGACCCTCGAGAACCTCGCGTACCGCGTGATCATCGTCGGGTTCATCCTGTGGACCTTCACGCTCATGGCCGGCGCGATCTGGGCCGAGGCGGCGTGGGGTCGTTATTGGGGCTGGGACACCAAGGAGGTGTGGACCTTCATCATCTGGGTGGTCTACGCCGGATACATCCACGCGCGCGCAACCCGAGGTTGGCGCGGTTCGCGGTCGGCCTGGCTCGCGATCATCGGCTTCTCGACGGTGCTCTTCAACTTCACGGTCGTCAACCTGTTCTTCAAGGGCCTGCACGCCTACTCGGGTCTCTGATCCCAGGAGGGTGAGCACCTCAGCGTCCGCTCGGTTGCAGCACCGGCCCGGCGCGGGCATGCTCGCTCTATGAGCAGGGAGGTGCTCGAGCGCGAATCCGAACTCGCCGACCTCCGAGCCGCGGCGCGGGAGGCCTCGGCCGGGCATGGTCGCGTCGTGCTCCTGCACGGGGAGGCGGGCATCGGCAAGTCGACGCTCGTCGGCGCTCTGCGTGAGAACCCTCCAGACGGATGCCGCGTGCTGGTCGGCGCGTGCGACGCGATGTCGACCCCGCGCACGCTCGGGCCGCTTCGCGACCTGATCCCGTTCGTGGGTCCGCGGGCCGGCGAGGCCCTTCGCGCGGGCGATCGCGAGGAGGTCTTCGCGACGCTGCAGGGCGAACTCGCCGCGACATCCGGCACCGTGCTCGT
>DASUVU010000229.1:0-7942 GCA_036378815.1 Agromyces sp.
CGGAACCCGATTCCGGGAAGGTCGACCTTCTCGATGTGAATAGCCACGTCGTAATCGTAAACCCGCCGGAGGACACCGCCGGCAGGACGCGTCAGGCTCGGGAGCCCGCGCGAGTCGCCATGGTCAGCAGCGGTGTCCCGGCGTCGTCGCCGAGTTCGAACGACACGCGCACCCGGCCGAGTGCGCCCAGCGAGGTCGCGTGCGTGCCTCCGCAGGGGATGCGGGCGGCACCGCCGGGCAGTTCGCAGACCCAGGTGCGGCGGTCCGTGAGGCGGTCGCCATCGCGGTCGATGCCGACCGCGGCATCCGACTCGCACCACTCCGCGAGCGTCGCCTCGACGGATGCCGCGAGCGCGTCGAGCTCGGACGTCGCCACGCTCGACACGTCGAAGCCGGCCCGGCGCAGCGACTTGTTGAGGCGGTACACGTCGACCGATCCGTCGGGTTCGATGCGGCTCGAGGTGATCGCGATGCCGTCGAAGTCGGGGCTTCCCAGCGCGTCCTCGCGAGCCGCCTTCGACCAGCGTTCGGCGAGCGCGCGATTGAGCGCGAGCGAAGCGAGGTGGCACGCCGTGTGCCCGATGGAAAGGGCGCGGCGCCGAGCGGCATCCGCTTCGATCTCGACGAGGTCGCCCTCGTGGATCGGCGCGTCGCCGTCGACGAGATGCGCGACGAGGAAGACCCACCCCTCGGCTCCCGGGCGCACCGGGATGTCGGGGCCCAGGTGCAGGGCGTCGCCATCGGTGGCCGCCACCATCGCGTCATGGATGTCGAGCACCCGGTCGCCGACGTGGATCCGACCGGTATCGGCCGGCTGGTCGGGCCATGCCGCGTCGACCGGGTGGAAGCTCGTCGATTCGGTGATCACCGCTGCGCGGCCGTCGGTGGCTGCACCGACGTGCAGCACCCGCGAGCGCTCCTGCAGGGCGCCGGTGGGGTAGGTGACGCGGGTGTCGTGCTGGGGGAGCGTCACCCTTATCGGACGCCGTCGGCGCGTCCGAGGATGTTCACCGGGATCGCCACGGCGAGCGAGACGGCGAGGATGCCGCCGAAGAAGCTGATGGCCTCGAAGCCCGGCAGGTCGACGGCGATCGACATCAGCCAGAGGCCGAAGAGGAAGATCGCCATGGCGATGATGAAGGTGATGACGTTCACGATGACCTCCGGGACGATGGTGCGGCGATGGCTGCGCCCGCCAGTCTAGCCGCCGGCGCGGTCGGGCCGGGGCCGGCTCACGACGTCGTCGGTCCGAGCCAGGCGGTCGCGACGGTGGAGTGCGCGGACTCGTCGTCGGACGGGTGGAAGATGCCCGCCAGCACGTCGCGGTAGAGCCTGCCGAGCTCGGAGCCCGTGAAGTACGTCGACCCGCCCGAGACGCGCACGGCCTGGTCGACCACGTACTTCGCGGTCTCGGTCGCCCGCACCTTGAGGCTCGAGAGCTTCGCGAACCAGTGCGCGCCGTGGTCGACGAGCCCGTCGATGTCGCGGGCGATGGTGATGAGCTGCGGCTCGATCGCATCCTGCGCGATCGCGGCGTCGGCGATGCGCCAGCGGATGTCGGGATCCTGCGACAGCGGAGCGCCGTCGTTCTTCATCGAGGTCCGCCGGTGCGCCGACGCGACCGCGAGCTCGAGGGCCCGGACGCCGATCCCCGCGTACACCGCGGCGAGGAGCAGTTCGAAGCTCGCGAAGATGCCGAAGATGAACGGGTCGGGGTTCGGTCCGGGGTCGAGTCGACGCACGATCCGGTCGGATGCCGCGAAGGCGCCGTCGAGCACGGTCGTGCGGCTCTGGGTCGCCCGCATGCCCATCGTGTCCCAGTCGTCGAGGATGCGGATGTCGGGGTCCTCGCGATCGATGAACCCGTACACGAGCTTCGGACCGTCTGGCGACGTCGTGTCGAGGCCCATGGTGCCGAGGCGGGTCCACGCTGGCGAGAGCGAGGTGAAGATCTTCCGCCCGGTGTAGCGGTAGCCGCCCCCGGGCTGCGGGTCGGCCGCGGTGCGCGAGCCGAACAGCACGAGGTCGTTGCCCGCCTCGCTGATGCCGAACCCGAAGATCTCCCCGTCGCCGGCCTCGCGCTGGAGGAACTCCAAGGTGTCGTCGCCCCGGTCGCGCAGCACCTTCGCGACGGCCGTCCAGATGAGGTGCATGTTCACTGCGAGCGCCGTCGAGGGCGCCGCTCCGGCGAGACGCATCTGCGCGCGTACCGCGTCCTCCAGCCGCCAGCCGAGCCCGCCGAACTCCGCCGGCACGAGGGCCGTGAGGTAGCCGGCCTCGCGGAGATCCTCGAGGTCCTCCGTGAGGAACCGGTTCTCGCGGTCGTATCCGGCGGCGCGCTCCCGCACGCGTTCGAGGAGGTCGTCGTGCAGCAGGGTCTCCGGCGTCGCGCTCACGACGCCCACATTACGCCAGCGGCGTGTCGCCCCGGGGGTCGGTCGGGGTCGGTGCCTCCGGGGTACCGGGCCGGCGTCGACGGCCTCGCGTCGCCAGGATCACGATCCCGATGATGACGCCTCCGGCCACGAGCGCCGCGGCGATCCAGGGCAGCATGACGCCGAAGGCGGTACCGATGAAGCGGGCGAAGGCGACCAGGGCGTTCCATCCGGCCACCACACCGCTCCAGAAGTCGTCGGGCGTGGGGTCGGGCGTGACGGCCTCGGTGACGAAGTCGACGGTGATCGTGGAGAAGTCTATCTGGTCGACGAGGGAGTCGCGCTGCTGCGTGAGGCTGTCGAGCTCGGACTGGCGGGTGGTCAGTTCCGACTCGATCGCGATGAGGTCGGCGATCGAGGTCGCCGTGCCGAGCAGCTGCCGGAGGCGATCGGTGGAGGCGGTCAGTGCCGCGATCCGGGCGTCGAGGTCTTGACGCTGCTGCGTGACATCCGTCGCGTTCATCGTCACCGAGTTCACGTCGCCGAGCGCACGCAGTTCGTCGACGACGGCGTCGAGCTCGTCGGAGGGGATGCGCAGCGTGAGCGAGGCGCTCGCGGGCTGCGTGTCGGTTCCCGGGTTCTCGGTACGGTGGTCGATCCGGCCGCCCGCGCGCTCCGCCACGTCGGCGGCGGCCTCGGCCGAGGCGATCGGGTCGTCGACGGTGATCGACACCCAGCCGGTCGTGATGACGCTGCGGTCGGCGAGCTGCTGGTCGGCCCCGCCCTCCGCGTCACCGACCGCCGGTCCCTGCATCTCGGGCGCGACCCCGCCCGTCGACGAGTCCATTTCCGTCGTCTGGTGGGATCCCGAACCGCCGACCGAGCAGCCGGCGAGGAGCAGTGCGGCGAGGGCGGCGGCGGCCGCTGCGGGTGCGAGTCGTCGTCTCATGCGCTCACTGTATTGGTGGGCGCGGCGCCGATGTCTGGACCTCCGCTGGGAGTCGCATCACGTTCCGGTTGCGGTTCGCTGTGAATCGCCGGGCGGCCCCAACGAACCCGCTCACTCGCTCGTTCAGGAGTCGTCGAACTGCGGTTGCTGAGCCCGTCGAAGGGGGACCCTGAGCCCGTCGAAGGGTCAGTCGCCGTCGGGATCGCGCCCGGTGCGCTCACCGGTCTCGAGGCCGGCGATCAGCGCCCGGTCGCCGTCGTCGAGCGCGAACCCGAAGACGTCGAGGTTCTCGCGCTGGCGCTCGAGCGACGAAGCCTTGGGGATGACGATGTTGCCGAGCTCGACGTGCCAGCGCAGCACGATCTGCGCGGGGCTCCGGTCGTACTTGGCGGCGAGGCGCGTCAGTGGCGGTGCGTGGAGCACCCGGCCGCGCGCGAGCGGCGACCAGGCCTCCGTGCGGATGCCGCGTGCGTCATCGAACGCGCGCAGCTCTCGTTGCGGCAGCCACGGGTGCAGTTCGACCTGGTTCACGACCGGCGCGACGCCCGTCTCGCCGATGATGCGCTCGATGTGATGGGCATGGAAGTTCGCCACCCCGATGGAGCGCACACGCCCCTCGTCGCGCACCCGGATGAGCGCACGCCACGTGTCGACGTACAGGTCGGTCGACGGCACGGGCCAGTGGATCATGTAGAGGTCGAGCTGTTCGAGACCGAGCCGCTGCATCGAGGCGTCGAACGCCCGCAGCGTCGTGTCGTAGCCGTTGTCGTCCTTCCACACCTTGCTGGTGACGAAGAGCTCGTCGCGCGGCACCGCCGCCGCGCGCACCGCCTCGCCCACCTCGCGTTCGTTGCGGTAGAACGCCGCCGTGTCGAGGTGCCGGTATCCGAGGGCGATGGCGTCGAGGCTCAGCCGCGTGGCATCCTGCGCCGGCACCTTGTACAGGCCGTATCCGAGTTGCGGGATGGTCGCGCCGTCGGCGAGCGACAGGCGCGGTGCGAGGGGAAGCTGCTGCGGCATCCGTCGACGCTCCTAACTGGGTTGCAGTGGTACGGGCTCGGTGTCGGGGATGGGGCTGGCGTCGCGGTCCCTGAGGTCGGGATGCCACGGGCGGCCGATCACCGCCGCGAGGAAACCGATGAACGCGAGCACCGTCGCCGCCCAGAACGCGCCCTGTGCACCTGAGCCGTCGATGAGGAACCCGGCGAGCGCGGAGCCGAGCGCCGCGCCGATGAGCTGTCCGGTGCCGACCCATCCATAGGCCTCGGCGGTGTCGGAGAACTTCACGCTCGCCGACACGATCCCGAACAGGACCGCGAGCACGGGGGCGATGCCGAGCCCCGCGATGAACAGCGTGACGGAGAGCCACCAGAAGTCCATGACGAAGGCGGCGAGCGCGGTGCCCGCGAACACGATGAACATGCGGCGCGCGCTGGACCACGGGCTGATCGGCAGGTGCCCGAATCCGAGGCCGCCCACGAGGCTGCCGATGGAGAGGATCGCCAGCACGATGCCCGCCTCGGCACCGTCGTGGCCGAACGCCGCCACGACTCCCGCCTCGATCGCCGCGGCGGCGCCGATGAGCAGGAATCCGACGATGGTCGCCAGCATGACCGGCGGGCGGGCCAGCACCGCGCCGAACCGGCGCTTCGACCGCGGGATGCGCACGCGGCCGAGCTCGGGCGAGGTGATGAACCAGATGCCGCCGACGATCATCATCGCGGCGGCGAGGAGGATGCCCCAGACGGTGCCGATCTGCGTCGACACGAACGTCGTGACGACGGGGCCGACGACCCAGATGATCTCCTGCGCCGACGCGTCGAGCGAGAACAGCGGCGTGAGCTGGCGCGAGTTCACCATCTTGGGGTAGATGGTGCGCACGGCGGACTGCACGGGCGGCGTCGCGAGGCCGGCCACGAGTCCGACCGCCATGTAGGCCGGCACGGTGAGCGGCAGGACGCCGATGGCGACCACGGCGCTCACGCAGACGACCAGCGTCGTGATGAGCACCGGACGCATGCCGAGGCGTCCCATCAGCCGGCTGGTGAGCGGCCCGGCGACCGCCTGGCCGATCGAGGTCGCCGCGAGCACGAGGCCGGCGGCGCCGTACGAACCGGTCTGCCGCTCGATGTGGAGGAGGAACGCGAGCGAGAGCATGCCCGACGGGAACCGTGCGGTCAGCTGCGCGGCGATGATGCGAGCAACGCCCGAGGTTCTGAGGAGGTCGGAGTAGCTGCCCACGGTTCCCCGATTGTATCGATGCGGATGCCGGCGCACCTGCCCCGCAGAGCGGCTTACAGTAAGTAGGGAAGAGTGTCTCCTGTCGACGACGACCGCGTGGTCCGAAGTCGGCACCCCACCAGATCAGAGGAATCACCATGCGTACTCGTCTCGTCGCCATCCCGGCCGTGCTTGCCGCCGCGACGCTGCTGCTCACCGCCTGTGTCGACAATTCGTCGCCGAACGCCGGATCGGGCGGCGATTCGACGTCGTCCGTCGCGGTCGACGAGGCGGCTGTCGCGCTGCTGCCCGACGACGTCAAGGAATCGGGCAAGCTGATCGTGGGCATCGACCCGACCTACCCGCCGAACGAGTTCAAGGACGCCGACGGCAACCCGATCGGCTGGGGCGCCGAGATCGCCGAGGCGCTCGCCGCCAAGCTCGGCCTCGAGGTGGAGTTCCAGGTGTCGAAGTTCGACAACATCATCCCGAGCGTCACGGGCGGCAAGGCCGACATCGGCGTCTCGTCGTTCACCGACACGGTCGAGCGCGAGAAGCAGGTCGACTTCGTGAACTACTACGAGGCCGGCATCATGTGGGCCTCCGCCGCGGGCAAGGACGTCGACCCCGAGAACGCCTGCGGCCTGAAGGTCGCCGTGCAGGCCACGACCTACGAGGACACCGACGAGGTGCCCGCCAAGTCCGACGCGTGTGTCGCCGCGGGCAAGCCCGCGATCGAGAAGATCCCCTTCGACACGCAGGATGCCGCGACCAACGCGGTGGCACTCGGGCAGGCCGACGCGCTCAGCGCCGACTCGCCCGTGACCCTCTACGCGATCTCGCAGACCGACGGCAAGCTCCAGGCGGCCGGCGAGTCATTCGACGTGGCGCCCTACGGCATCGCGGTCGGCAAGGACCGTGATGGCCTCACCGAGGCCATCCAGGCCGCCATGCAGGCGCTCGTCGACGATGGGACCTACGGCGACATCCTCGACGAGTGGGGCGTGGCCGACGGCGGCATCGACGAGATCACGATCAACGCGGCTTCGAACGGCTGAGTCCGGTGTCCACGCTCGGATCCGATCGCACGGCGGCGGGGGCTGCCCCGCCGCCGGGTGGCCCCGGTGAGCACGTACCGATCAAGGCGGTGAGGCTGCGGCATCCGTGGCGCAATGTCTTCGCCGTCGTGCTCGTACTCGCCTTCGCGCTGTTCGTCATCGACGCCGCCCAGCGCCCCGCGTACGACTGGCCCGTCGTGGGGCAGTACCTCTTCGACCGGCGCGTCTCGGCGGCCGCACTCGTCACCCTCGAGCTCACCGTGCTCTCGATGGTCATCGCGATCGTGCTCGGCGTCGTCCTCGCGGTCATGCGGCTCTCGCCGAACCCGGTGGTGAAGTCGGTCGCGTGGTTCTCCCTCTGGATCTTCCGCGGCACCCCGGTCTACGTGCAGCTCGTGTTCTGGGGCCTCATCGCGATCATCTACAAGACGATCGACGTCGGCCTCCCGTTCACCGAGCCGTGGCTGAGCTTCGACACGAACGACCTGATCGGGCCGTTCTGGCTCGCCGTCATCGGCCTGTCGCTGAACGAGGCGGCATACATGGCGGAGATCGTCCGTGCGGGCCTGCTCTCGGTCGACAAGGGCCAGGATGAGGCGGCCACTGCGCTCGGCATGAGCTGGTTCCAGACGATGCGCCGCATCATCCTGCCGCAGGCGATGCGCGTCATCATCCCGCCGACGGGCAACGAGGTCATCTCGATGCTGAAGACGACCTCGCTGGTGACGGCGGTGCCGTTCTCGCTCGAGCTCTACACGCGCACCCGCGACATCTCGGCCGAGACCTTCAACCCGATCCCGCTGCTCATCGTCGCGTCGATCTGGTACCTGTTCTTCACGTCGGTGCTGATGGTCGGACAGTACTTCCTCGAGAAGCGCTTCGCCCGCGGCGTCGGGGCGCGCGCCGACACGGTCGCCGGCACGGTGCCCACCGGGGTCACGCCGGCCGTGCCGCCCGGTGAGGACCCCACGTTCGAGTCACGCCAGGGAGGCGACGCACGATGACCGACACCGATCAGGCCGCGGCGACCGCTCCGGCCGGCACGGAGGTGCCGATGGTGCTGGCCGAGGAGGTCTCGAAGAGCTTCGGCTCGAACGAGGTGCTGAAGGGCATCTCACTCGTGGTGAAGCGCGGCGAGGTGCTCTGCCTCGTCGGTCCGAGCGGCTCGGGCAAGTCGACCTTCCTGCGGTGCATCAACCACCTCGAGCAGGTGTCGTCGGGCCGTCTCGCGGTCGACGGACAGCTCGTCGGATACCGCGAGTCGGGCGACAAGCTCTACGAGCTGAATCCGAAGGAGGCGGCGAAGCAGCGGCGCGACATCGGCATGGTGTTCCAGCGGT
>DASUVU010000230.1:0-8062 GCA_036378815.1 Agromyces sp.
GAGCCCGGCCCCCGTGGACGGGGACCGGGCTCGGCGGTGACGCGGTGCGTCAGGCCTTGACGAGCGAGCGCAGCACGTACTGCAGGATGCCGCCGTTGCGGTAGTAGTCCGCCTCACCGGGCGTGTCGATCCGCACGACCGCGTCGAACTCGACGGTCTGCTTGCCCTCGGGCGAGTGCTCGCTGGGGGCAGCGACCACGTGCACCGTGCGCGGCGTGATCCCCTCGTTCAGCTGGTCGAGACCCGTGATCGAGACGACCTCCGTTCCATCGAGGCCGAGCGAGTCGGCGGTCTCGCCGGCGGGGAACTGCAGCGGCACGACGCCCATGCCGATGAGGTTCGAACGGTGGATGCGCTCGAAGCTCTCGGTGATGACGGCCTTCACGCCGAGCAGGTTCGTGCCCTTCGCCGCCCAGTCGCGGGACGAGCCCGACCCGTATTCCTTGCCGCCGAAGATGACGAGCGGGATGCCCTGCTCCTCATAGTTCACTGCCGCGTCGTAGATGAACGACTGGGGGCCCTCCGCCTGGGTGAAGTCGCGCGTGTAGCCACCCTCCACGCCGTCGAGCAGCTGGTTCCTCAGTCGGATGTTCGCGAACGTTCCGCGGATCATCACCTCGTGGTTGCCGCGCCGCGACCCGTAGGAGTTGAAGTCCTTGCGATCGACGCCGTGCTCAGTGAGGTAGAGGCCCGCGGGGCTGTCGGCCCTGATGGAACCGGCCGGGCTGATGTGGTCGGTGGTGACCGAATCGCCGAGCTTCGCGAGCACGCGTGCGCCCACGATGTCGGTGACCGGATTGGTCTCGATCGTCATGCCCTCGAAGTACGGGGGCTTCCGGACGTAGGTGGACTTCTCGTCCCACTCGAACGTGGCACCCGTCGGCGTGGGGAGGGTCTTCCACCGCTCGTCGCCCTCGAACACGCTCGCGTACTGCGTGTCGAACATGTCCGTCGAGATCGACGTGTCGATGGTCTGCTGGACCTCCTCGGCGCTCGGCCAGATGTCCTTGAGGAAGACCTCCTTGCCGTCGAGGTCGGTGCCCAGCGAGTCGGTCTCGAAGTCGAAGTGCATCGACCCGGCCAGGGCGTACGCGATCACCAGCGGCGGCGACGCGAGGTAGTTCATCTTCACGTCGGGGTTGATGCGGCCCTCGAAGTTGCGGTTACCCGACAGCACCGCCGTCACCGCGAGGTCGTGCTCATTGACCGCGGCCGAGACCTCCTCGATCAGCGGGCCCGAGTTGCCGATGCAGGTGGTGCAGCCGTAGCCGACCGTGTGGAAGCCGAGCGCCTCGAGATCGTCGTTGAGGCCCGCCTTGTTGTAGTAGTCGGTGACGACCTTGGAGCCGGGTGCCATCGTGGTCTTGACCCACGGCTTGCTCTTCAGGCCCTTCTTCGCCGCATTGCGGGCGAGCAGGCCGGCCGCGAGCATCACCGAGGGATTGGACGTGTTCGTGCACGAGGTGATCGCCGCGATCGTGACCGCGCCGTTGTCGATGACGTAGGGATCGCCGTCGGCACGCTCGACCGTGACCGGGTTCGACACCTCGGCCGGCCCTCCGCTGTTGACGTGCACCAGACGCGTCGGAGCGTCTTCCTCACCCGGCACCGCGCCGGGGTCGGATGCCGGGAACGAGTGCTTCGACTCGAGGTCGACGATGTCGGAGGAGGTGCTGGGGCTGGCGTAGTCGACGATGTCGCGCTCGAACTGGGTCTTCGCCTTCGACAACTCGATCCGGTCTTGCGGGCGCTTCGGGCCGGCGATCGACGGCACCACGGTCGACAGGTCGAGCTCGAGGTACTCGCTGAAGACCGGCTCGCTCGCCGCGTCGTGCCACAGGCCCTGGGCCTTGGAGTACGCCTCGACCAGGGCGACCTGCTCGTCGCTGCGGCCGGTCAGGCGCAGGTAGTCGAGGGTGACGTCGTCGACGGGGAAGATCGCCGCGGTCGAGCCGAACTCGGGGCTCATGTTGCCGATCGTCGCGCGGTTCGCGAGCGGCACCGAAGCCACGCCGGCGCCGTAGAACTCGACGAACTTGCCCACCACGCCGTGTCGGCGCAGCAGGTCGGTGATCGTGAGCACGACATCGGTCGCGGTCACGCCGGTCGGGATCTCGCCCGTGAGCTTGAAGCCCACCACGCGCGGGATGAGCATCGAGACGGGCTGACCGAGCATCGCGGCCTCGGCCTCGATGCCGCCCACGCCCCATCCGAGCACACCGAGCCCGTTGACCATGGTGGTGTGCGAGTCGGTGCCGACGCACGTGTCGGGGAAGGCACGAAGGACCCCATCGACCTCGCGCGTGTAGGTGACCCTGGCGAGGTGCTCGATGTTGACCTGGTGCACGATGCCGGTGCCCGGCGGAACGACCTTGAAGTCGTCGAAGGCCGTCTGGCCCCAGCGGAGGAACTGGTAGCGCTCGCCGTTGCGCTGGTACTCGATCTCGACGTTGCGCTCGAAGGCGTCGGGTCGACCGAACAGGTCGGCGATCACGGAGTGATCGATCACCAGCTCGGCCGGCGAGAGCGGGTTGATCTTGGTGGGGTCGCCGCCGAGCTCGGCGACGGCCTCGCGCATGGTCGCGAGGTCGACGATGCACGGTACGCCGGTGAAGTCCTGCATGATGACGCGTGCCGGCGTGAACTGGATCTCGGTGTCGGGCTCCGAGTCGGGATCCCACGACCCGAGCGCTTCGATCTGCTCCTTGGTGACGTTCGCACCGTCCTCGGTGCGCAGGAGGTTCTCGAGCAGGACCTTCAGGCTGAACGGCAACTTCTCGTGGCCGGGCACGGTGTCGAGCCGGAAGATCTCGTAGGACTTGTCACCGACGTGGAGCGTGTCCTTCGCCCCGAAACTGTTCACTGCAGACACGATGTCCTCTCCTTCGCGGATGCCGCGGGAACATGCCGGCGGCACTCCATCCTTGCGTCAGCCAGCGGGGTTCTCCAGCAAGGTTCACCTAAGCGCCCCTGCTCGCCCCTCGATCCGCGCGGCACGCGGATTTATCTTGACGTCGAGATAACTCTATCACTCGCCCGCGCGGGCATGCGACGGATAGACGGCGCGCACGACGAGCCAGGAGAAGACGAGCAGGAGCGCGTACAGGGGCACGCCCATCAGGAGTCGCATCGCTCCGAGCGCTTCGACGTTGCCGGCGAAGTAGAAGGGCAGCTGTACGACCAGGCGCGCGACGAACATGCCGAGCCACACGATGGTGAGGAACTGCATCGCGCGAAGCTTGCGCCGATCTGCCCGCCACGCGGTGCCATCGCCCATGAGGAAGCCGACGATGAGCCCGACCAGCGGCCATCCCACGAGCAACGAGATGAGCAGCGCCAGCCCGTAGGCGGCGTTCGTGTAGAACCCGAGCACGTAGTTGTCCTCGGCACGGCCCGTCCACAGCGCGAGTGCGGCGGATGCCCCGACCCCGATGAGTCCGGCGATCGCCTGCGTCGGGCCGCTCCGGCGCACCAACCGCACGAGCGTGAAGACCACGGCCAAGCCCAGCGAGGCGACCAGCGCCCAGACGAGCTCACGCGTGACCGTGTACACCACGAGGAACACCAGTCCGGGCAGGATCGCCTCCGCGAGACCTCGCAGTCCCCCGAGCGCGCCCAGCAGGTCGCGCGGGGTGAGCGTCTGCTCGCGGGCGATGCCGCCGAGTCCGGCGCGCTCCGCGGCGGCGGCGAGTTGCCGCCCGAACTCTCGGGGCTCGAGGCCCGACTCGGTGCTCGGCTCCGTGGGGCCCGCTCCTGCCACGCCGTCATCGGTCGAACGACCGGATGCCGCGGCATCCGCTCGCTCATTTCTGCCGGGCTCGCGCTCCGCGTCGGGTTCGCGCATCATGCTAGGCGGGGGGCGCGCCGGTCGCGGCGGTCGGCATGCGCAGTGGGATCAGGTCGCGCGGCGGCATCGGCGTCGTGCCGCGCACGACCACGATGGAGCGGAAGAGGTCTTCGACCTGGGCGGCCGCGGCCGGATCGACTGCAGCCTCACCCGCGATGACACCGCGGAGGAACCAGCGCGGGCCGTCGACGCCGATGAAGCGCGCGAGCCGCATGTGCCCGGCCTGGCCCTCGCCGGCCGCTACGGGGATCTGGGCGAGCAGTTCGGGACCGAACGCGCCCTCGCGGACGGTCGTCGTACCGCCCTGACGGGCGATCTGCTCGGCGATCTGCGCCCGGATCTCGTGCCAGAGTCCGCTGGTGCGAGGCGCCGCGAAGGGCTGCACCTGCAGCGTCGAATTCGCATAGTCGAGCCCGATCGCGACGACGCGCTTCGTGCCCTCCTCCACTTCGAGGCGAAGGTGGAGTCCCTCGCGGGGCAGCACCTTCACGCCGCCGAGGTCGACGTACGGACGAACCGGGTTCGCCTCGGACTCGTCGAACGGCCCGGCGACCGCGCGGTCGTCGGGTGCTGACTTGGGCTGGTCGACGGGGGTGTCGTCTACGTTCTCGATGTCGCTCACGCGTTCACTCCTGACTTGTGCTCCCCGAACCCCGTGGATCCGAATCCCCCCTCGCCGCGCATGCTGCCGGGCAGCCGCTCGACCTCCACGAACCGCGCACGGCTCACCGGCATGACGACGAGCTGCGCGATGCGATCGCCGGCCGAGATCTCGTATGAGTCGTGCGGGTCCGTATTCAACAACGCGACCCTGATCTCGCCGCGGTACCCGGCATCCACCGTGCCCGGCGCGTTGACGATCGTGATCCCGTGCTTGAAGGCGAGCCCCGACCGCGGCACGACGAACGCGACGTAGCCGTCGGGCAGGGCGATCGCGACGCCCGTGCCGACCGTGGCGCGAGCGCCGGGGCCTAGGACGACGCCCTCCGCCGCATGGAGATCGGCGCCGGCGTCACCCGGATGGGCGTACGAGGGGAGGCGGTCGGCCGTGATCAGTACATCGACGGAATCGGTCACCGTTCGAGGCTAGTGCAGAAGTCTGATCGAATAGGCCCATGCCCGATTACCGCGAGAAGCTGTGGCCGACGCCGTGGATCTACATCGCCTGCCTGCTGCTCGTGCCAGCCAGCATTCTCGTGCTCGCCCCCGTCTCGTTGCCCGCTGGCATCGTGACGGGCGTCATCCTCTACCTCGCGGTGATCGGCTCGCTCACCATGACGGCGCCGGTGATCGAGGTGGCCGATGGGGTGCTCCGCGCAGGGCGCGCCGAGATCCCGCTCGCCCAGACCGGCGAGGCGATCGCAGCGGATGCCGCAGCTGCGCGTCTCGAACGGGGAACCGGGCTCGACGCCAGGGCGTTCCTGGTGATCCGGGGCTGGATCGCGCCCGTGGTGCGCGTCCCGATCACCGATCCTGCGGACCCGGCTCCGTACTGGCTGCTGTCGAGCCGGCGGCCAGAAGAACTGGCCGCCGCGATCAACGGATCGCGACGGCCTGAGCCTACGGAGGACGGCCTCTAGGAGGCGCACTCCAGGCAGATCGGACCGAGCTTCGTCTCGTGGTCGATCTGCGAGCGGTGCTTCACGAGGAAGCAGTTCACACAGGTGAACTCGTCTGCCTGCGGCGGGAGCACGACCACGTCGAGCTCCACGTCGGAGAGGTCCGCACCGGGGAGGTCGAAGCCTCCGGGGTTGTCGGCATCGTCGACGTCCACCACTCCCGACATCTTGTCGGGCACGCGCTCCTTGAGGGCCTCGATCGACTCGGAGTCGTCCTCGGTCTTCCGCGGTGCGTCGTAATCCGTTGCCATTCCCATCCATTTCCTCAGCGCCGGAGATTCGGCGGGCATAGTCTGCATCAAATCAGTTGCGTAAGCAAACCACCTGCACGTACATGTCAACTGCTCCCTCGTCAACATCCGGCGCGCCCACGCTATTCCCCGGCGAGCCGCGTCGCACGTGGCAGTCTTGGGCGGAGACGAAGGCACGGAAGGGCTTGTCGCGATGCAGGAACTCAAGGTAATCGGGGTCGAGAACGGCGCACTGCTCGCCGCATCCGACGACGGCGCACGCTTCCGGATCGAGATCGATGAAGTGCTGCAGTCGCGGCTCCGTCAAGCGCAGCCCGAGCCGCACGCCGGACCCAAGCCCTCGCCACGCGAGGTGCAGGCACTCATCCGCTCCGGACTGTCCGCCGAGGACGTCGCGAAGGTCACGGGCGCATCCGTCGAGTTCATCCGTCGTTTCGAGGGACCGGTGCTCGCCGAGCGCGAACACGTCGTCACGTCGGCCCTCGCCGTACCAGTGCACCTCTCGGCCGACCTCGACCCCGCCGACGACCCCGCGACATTCGGCAGCGTCATCCGCGACCGCCTCGCCAAGCTCGGCGCCGACGGCGAGCGCTGGGCGAGCTGGAAGGACGAGGAACGGGGCTGGATGGTCAAGCTCGAGTTCACCGCGGACGCGATCGACCACGACGCCCGGTGGGGATTCGAGCCGCGCACGCAGTCACTGCATCCGCTGAATTCGGAGGCGACGACGCTGTCTCAGCAGGGCGAGCTGAAGGGCGGACTCATTCCGCGCCTGCGCGCCGTCAGTGCCGAGACGGACGCATCGTCGCGCTTCGACAGTGGAGCGTTCACGTTCGAGGAGCCCGAGCAGGGCGACTTCGACACCGCCCCGCATCTCGAACCGTTGCCGTACGCGCGAAGCACTCCCCCTGCGTCGAGCCCCGCCGTGGCACGCGCGGCCATCAAGCGAGCGGACGAACCGACGCCCGCGCTCGGCGAGACGGCCGACCTCCTCGAGGCACTCCGTCGGCGCCGTGGCGAACGGGAGGCCGCGGTGGCCGGCCCCGAGCATCCTGAGCTGCCGATTCCGCCGGATCCGGCCGACGAGGCCCCCGAGGCGCTTCCCGTCCCGGTTGCCGAAGAGAAGCCCGGTGCGGCGGCCCGGAGCCTGTGGGGCGGAAAGGCGGCCGGCGCCGCTGCCGGCTCCGGCCGCGCGAAGAAGGGTCGGGCATCGATGCCGAGCTGGGACGAGATCGTCTTCGGCGCGCGCAGCGACGACGACCTCGCCTGACGACCCTGCCGCCGGCGGCGTCCGGTGCTAGCATTCGAACAGAGTTTCGAATGTCACTGGAGGTCGCCATGACGACGCTGCGCGAGTCCGTCGAGGTCTGGACGAGCGATGCCGGCGAGCCTGAACGCCTCGTCTGGCGAAGCCGTCGCTTCCACGTGAGCGACATGCCGACGTCTCTCGTGGGTCCGAGCGAGTGGTGGGCGCCATTCGCCGGGCACGACATCTCCCCCGGCCGCGTCCCCCTCACGATCTCGGGATGGCGCTTCCAGGCGAGCGCCGACGACGGCGAGACGCACGTGTTCGACGTCGCACACGACGGCCGTCGCTGGTTCGTCCTGCGCGTCTTCGACTGAGGCGTCGGGAGGTTTCGGCGTCGGCTACGCCGACTTCTCGGCGCGGCGCGGCTTGTGCGGCACGATCGTCGGCGCCGCGTTGTCGAGCACGGCTGCCTTCGTGACGACGACCCGCGCGACACCGGTCGACGACGGAACCTCGAACATGATCGGCCCGAGCACCTCTTCGAGGATGGCGCGAAGGCCGCGAGCACCGATCTGGCGGAGCACCGCCAGGTCGGCGATCGCCTCGAGTGCCGGCGGCTCGAAGTCGAGCTCGACCCCGTCGAGCTCGAACATGCGCTGGTACTGGCGCACCAGCGCGTTCTTGGGCTCGGTGAGGATCTCGATCAGGGCCTCGCGATCGAGCGGTGTCACCGTGGCGACAACGGGGAGGCGCCCGATGAACTCGGGGATCAGCCCGAACTTGTGCAGGTCTTCTGGCAGCACCTCGCTGAAGATGTCGGCCTCATCCTCCTTGCTGTGCAGCGGGGCGCCGAAACCGATGCCGCGCTTGCCGGCACGCGAGGAGATGATGTCTTCGAGTCCGGCGAAGGCGCCGGCCACGATGAACAGGACGTTCGTGGTGTCGATCTGGATGAACTCCTGGTGGGGGTGCTTCCGCCCGCCCTGCGGCGGCACGGAGGCGACCGTGCCCTCGAGGATTTTCAGCAGTGCCTGCTGGACGCCCTCGCCGGAGACGTCGCGCGTGATCGACGGGTTCTCCGACTTGCGGGCGATCT
>DASUVU010000231.1:0-3359 GCA_036378815.1 Agromyces sp.
AGTGCATCGGATGCCGCGCTCCGCGCCGACCTGCTCGACGCGCTGGGCCTCGGGGTGCACGCCGTCAACCAGGCCCTCGACGCGATGGCGGGCATCGGCAGCCTGGATGCGGTGGAGCCCGCCCTCGAGGATGCGGCCGCCGCCCTCGACGACCTCGGCGCACCCGGCGGCACCCGATGAAGCGGCTCTTCTCGGTCGCCCTCGGCATCCTGACCGCCATCGGAGGTTTCGTCGACATCGGCGACCTCGTCACCAACGCCGTCGTCGGCTCGCGCTTCGGCCTCGGCCTGGTGTGGGTGGTGCTCGTCGGCGTGGTCGGGATCTGCGTGTTCGCGCAGATGTCGGGTCGGGTCGCGGCGGTGAGCGGGCGGGCCACCTTCGAGATCATCCGGGAGCGGCTCGGCCCGCGGGCCGGCCTCGCGAACCTCGCCGCCTCGTTCCTCATCAATCTCCTCACGCTGACGGCGGAGATCGGCGGCGTGGCCCTGGCCCTGCAGCTCGCGACATCCGTCGACCCACTGCTCTGGATCCCGGTCGTCGCATTCGGGGTGTGGGTCGTCGTCTGGCGAGCTCGCTTCGCGTTGCTCGAGAACGTGACCGGCCTGCTGGGCCTCACCCTCCTCGTGTTCGCGGTCGCGCTCTTCATGCTCGCCCCCGACTGGGGGCAGCTTGCGGGCCAAGCGCTGCAACCCGGTCCGCCGCAGGGTGAGCCGATCGCGACCTACTGGTTCTTCGCGGTCGCCCTGTTCGGCGCGGCCATGACTCCGTACGAGGTGTTCTTCTTCTCGTCGGGCGCGATCGAGGAGCGGTGGACGGTGAAGGATCTCGCGACCTCACGCCTCAACGTGCTCGTCGGCTTCCCGCTCGGCGGCCTCCTCTCGGTCGCCATCGCCGCGTGCGCCGCCGTGGTGCTGCTGCCCGCGTCGATCGACGTGACGAGCCTCAGCCAGGTGGTGCTGCCGGTCGCCCAGGCGGGCGGCAAGGTGGCGCTGGCGTTCGTGATCGTCGGCATCCTCGCCGCCACCTTCGGCGCTGCCCTCGAGACGACGCTGTCGAGCGGCTACACGCTGGCGCAGTACTTCGGCTGGTCGTGGGGCAAGTTCCGCAGGCCGGCGAAGGCGGCGCGGTTCCATCTCTCGATGATCATCTGCCTCTTCATCGCGATCGCGATCCTCGCGACGGGCGTCGACCCGATCCTCGTGACCGAGTACTCGGTGGTGTTCTCCGCGGTCGCGCTGCCGCTCACCTACCTGCCGATCCTGATCATCGCGAACGATCGCGAGTACATGGGCGACCACGTGAACGGTCGCGCCATGAACTTCCTCGGCTCCGTCTACCTCGTCATCATCCTGGTCGCGGCCCTCGCGGCCATCCCACTGCTCATCATCACGGGAGCCGGCGCATGAACGACCATCGACGACCAGCCGGGCGAGTGCTCGACGCCCACCTGCACCTGCTCGACCGCCAGCTGCTCGACCGCGATGGGCTGCCGGTCACCACGGTCGACGACCTCGAGCTCGACGGCATCGAGCCGGGCGCCTCGATCGACCCCGATGCTCCGGCGCCGAAGGTCACGGCGATCCTCACCGGGCCCGACCTCGCCACCCGCATCTTCGGCGGGCGACCGCCGTCGTCGCGTCGCGTCCGCATCCCGTGGGAACTCGTGACCGATGTCGGCACCGCGATCCGGCTCGGCGTGGCGGGCGCCTCACTCGACGCGACGTGGGCGGAGCGCTGGGTCAGCGAGCACATCATCGGACGGATCCCGGGAGGACGCCATGATCCTGAGTGACCTGCTCGGATCGGACGTGCTCGGGGCCGACGGACGCCGCCTCGGCTCGCTCCTCGACGTGCGTCTCGAGATGTCGGGCACGCCGCGACAGTTGCTCGCCGACCTCGAGGTCGTCGGGCTCCTCGTGAGCCCCCGAGGCCGCATCTCGACCTGGGGATTCGAGCGGCGGGGTGCGGATGCGCCCGCGATCATCGCCCGCCCGCAGCGCTGGTTGCACCGAGGCACGTTCCTCGTCGACTGGCGCGATGTCGCCGTCGTCGAGGCGGGCCGGGTGACGCTTCGCGAGGGCGCCGAGCACCTCGATCCGATGCTCCCGTCCGCGCCGCGGTCGCAGTGAGGAATCCTCTGGCCCTAGCACGTCGAACCAGAGAGTCAAGGGCATCGTCGCGCCGCGGCATCCGACCTAGCCTGTGATCGTCGGATGCCCCGAAGCATTCGATTCACGGAGGGAGCAACACCATGGAACAGTCGTCCGGTCGCATCGAGGCGCCGACGACCGAAACAGGCGGACCCGACGCCCGGGCACTCGAAGCCCAGGCACTCGACGAGGAGATCCGCAGCCGAGTGCGTGACGTCGCGCCCGCGGTCGCCTACGACACCGCACCCCTCAAGGCGTCGGAGCTCCGCAGGGCCGCCGACCCGCTCGACCCGAGGCGGCCGAGCCGTGAGACCGACGATCCGCTGGATCCGGGCAGCCATGTGATCTGACCCCGACCGTGTCGGTCGGGGACCTCTCAGCCCTTGATGCCCGTCGACGCGACGCCGTCGATGATCTGGCGCTGCGCGACGAAGAAGATGATGATCATCGGGATCGTCGTGATCACGCTCGCCGTGATGATGATCTCCCAGTGCCACTCCCCGCCGAAGCCGAAGGCATCGACGAGCGCCTTGAGGCCCCGGGGCACCGTGAACGTGGCGGAGTCGCGGAGGTAGATCAGGGCCCGCATGAGGTCGGTCCAGACGGCCTGCACCTCGAACACGAGCGTCACGGCGAGCGCCGGCTTGCAGAGCGGGAGCGCGATCCTCCAGAAGATGGCCCACTGCGAGGCGCCGTCGACCCGGGCTGCCTCGAACAGGTCGCGCGGGAGCCCGAGGAAGAACTGTCGCAGCAGGAAGATGTAGAACGCGCTGCCGAACAGGTTGCCGGCCCACAGGGGCGTCAGCGTGCCGACCTGTCCGAGCCCGTTCCAGATGAGGAACACCGGGATCATCGTCACGGCGCCCGGCAGCATCATCGTGGCGAGGACGAGGCCGAAGAGTGCGCCGCGACCACGGAATCGGAAGTACGAGAATCCCCAGGCGACCATGGCGCTCGACAACGTCACCGTCACCGCCGCGAGCACGGTGACGATCACCGTGTTCAGGAGCCAGAGCGCGAGCGGAGCCTCCTGCCAGACCCGCACGTAATTGTCGAGCGTGAAGGTCTGCGGTATGAGCTGGTTGTCGAAGACCTCGGTGCGCGGCTTGAACGAGGCGCTCACGAGCCAGATGAACGGGTAGACGAACACCACGGCCAGCAGCGACAACGCGATCCAGGCGAACACGCGGCCGACCCTGGTCCGGGGGC
>DASUVU010000232.1:0-7567 GCA_036378815.1 Agromyces sp.
TGCCCTTCGAACCCACGAGGGCGGCGAACTGCTCGCCGTTCACATAGTCGCGCACGACCGGGTCGTTGAGCTCCGTGTGCCAGTCGATCTTGACGGCACCGGGGATGTGGCCGGTCTCGTAGAGCAGCACGTCCTCGTCGGATTCGACGACCACGAGACCGGGTTCGCCCAGGCGTTCGGCGAGCCACTCCGTGGACACGAGGCGCTCGGGGTGGGCGTACTCGGCGAACTTGGTATCGGGATCGAACTCGGCGGGCATCGGGGAACCTCCTGGGAACGTCCGTTCGGACGGGCTGGGCGGGGAGCGGACTAGGCTGGTAAGCGGTCCACCACGAATCTACGCGGCGTGCAGGTGGAAGTCAGCATGTCGGACATCCGGTGCAACACGGGAGCCCCTCCAGCATGACCACGGTATCGACACAGGCCCTCGTCCGACTCGTCGAGAGGAACCCGTCGATCACCGGTGAGGAGATCGCCGCCGAACTCGTGCCGCCGCCCCAGTTCGAGCACGCGTCGTTCGAGTCGTACCGTCCCGATCCCGAGTACCCGTCGCAGCAGGCGGCCCTCGACCGACTCAAGACGTTCGCCGGGGCGTGGCGGGCGGCGCAGCGACCGGGCGGCTTCTTCTCGCGTAAGCGCCCGCCGCGCATCGAACTGCCGGGCGTCTACCTCGACGGCGGGTTCGGCGTCGGCAAGACGCACCTGCTCGCCGCCCTGTGGCACGTCGCCCACGGCCCGAAGTACTTCGGCACCTTCATCGAGTACACGGCGCTCGTCGGCGCGCTGGGCTATGCGAATGCCGTGAAGCTGCTCTCGGGTGCACGGCTGATCTGCATCGACGAGTTCGAGCTCGACGACCCGGGCGACACGATGCTCATGACTCGGTTCCTCGGCGAGCTCATGGCCGGCGGAACACGCGTCGCGGCGACCTCGAACACGCCCCCGAACGCGCTCGGCGAGGGGCGCTTCGCCGCGGCCGACTTCCTCCGCGAGATCCACGCCCTGGCATCGAACTTCGAGACCCTGCGCATCGACGGGCTCGACTACCGCCGACGCGACACCGAGGGACGCTCCGAGACGCTCGGCGGCGACACCGACGTCGAGCACACCGCGGCCGCGCTCGCCGAGCGGGGCCATCGCGTGTCGCTCGATGGGTTCGACGCGCTCACCGCGCACCTCGCGACGGTGCATCCGTCGAAGTACATCAAGCTCATCGACGGCATCGACTTCATCGCGCTCACCGGCGTGCACGAGCTCACCGACCAGAACGCCGCCCTGCGCCTCGTGGCCTTCATCGACCGCGTCTACGACGCCGAGATCCCGATCATCGCGAGCGGCACCCCGCTCGATGAGGTGTTCGCCGACGACATGATGGCTGGCGGGTACCGCAAGAAGTACCTGCGCTCGATGAGCCGCATGATCGCGCTCACCACGGGCGAACTTCCCCCGCACGACTGAACCGCCGCGCGCGGCATCCGAAACACGCTCGTTACACGACGCTCGCGTTCGTAACCGACACGAAACGAATGCGACAGTTCCGCCGAAACGTGCGCGCACCATTCTGAACCCGTACCCGGCACCGACACAGGCTCGATCGCCTCGCGGTACATCCCCTGCAGGTTCAAGAGGTGTGAGGATTCAGATGGATACCGGAAGCATTGCGTGGGCGATCACGGCCACAGCACTCGTGCTGTTCATGACGCCGGGTGTGGCCTTCTTCTACGGCGGTCTCGTCAAGGCCAAGAGCGTCGTCAGCATGATGATGATGAGCTTCGGAGCGCTCGGGCTCGTGAGCGTGCTGTGGGTGCTCTACGGCTTCAACATGAGCACCGTCGGGGGAGTATGGGACTTCGCGGGCAACCCGTTCTCGGACTTCGCGCTCGGCGGGCTCGCGACCGGTGAGTCGGCGAACACCGACCTCATCGGCGTCGCGTTCGGCGCCACGTTCGCGATCATCACGGTCGCCCTGATCTCGGGCGCGATCGCCGACCGCGCGAAGTTCGGCTCGTGGATGATCTTCGCCGGCATCTGGGCCACGGTGGTCTACTTCCCGGTGGCGGCTTGGGTGTGGGGCGGGGGATGGATCCTGAACCTCGGGGACACGCTCGGTCTTCCGGCCGTCATCGACTACGCGGGTGGTACTGCGGTGCACATCAACGCCGGCGCCGCGGCCCTCGCGCTCGCACTCGTGCTCGGCAAGCGCGTCGGCTTCCAGAAGGGCATGGACAAGCCCCACAACGTGCCCCTGACGCTCCTCGGTGCCGCGGTGCTGTGGTTCGGCTGGTTCGGCTTCAACGCGGGTGCCGAGTGGCTCAACGGCCTCGCCAACACCGGGCTCATCGTCATCAACACCCTCGGCGCGACGGCGGCGGCGATCCTCGGATGGCTCGTGGTCGAGAAGTTCAAGGACGGAAAGCCCACGGCCGTCGGTGCGGCCTCGGGTGCGGTCGCGGGCCTGGTCGCGATCACCCCCGCCTGCGCCAACCTCGAGCCCGGATGGGCGCTCCTGCTCGGTGTCGTCGCCGGCGCGCTCTGCGCCCTCGCGATCGAGCTGAAGTTCAAGTTCGGCTTCGACGACTCGCTCGACGTCGTGGGCATCCACCTCGTCGGCGGACTCATCGGCACGCTGTACCTCGGCTTCTTCGCGATCGACACGGGCCTCTTCACCGGTGGCGGTCTCGGCCAGCTCGCGGTGCAGGCCATCGCGGCCATCTCCGTCATGGTCTACTCGTTCGTCGTCGCCTGGATCCTCGGCTTCGCGATCGAGAAGACGATCGGATTCCGCGTGAAGAACGAGGACGAGATCGCCGGCATCGACACGGTCGTGCACGGGCACGAGGGCTACGCGCTCGAGAACGTGTAGGTTGCTCGGTCCCTGAGCTCGTCGAAGGGGCTCGACGAAGGGGCCGTCGAAGGGCCGCGAGGGCGGTGGGGTAGTGTGCGGGTGTGTCGGACACCAGCCGCTTCCTCACCGCCCTCGGTCGTGTCTTCCGGTCGCTCTCCGGCGGCCGCCGGTCGGACGCGACGACGCCGAGCAGGGCGACGGATGCCGCGGCGACCGCGTCCGTCACAACCGAGCTGCTCTCGCCCGGACAGGGCGGTCCTGACGCCACCGTCGAGGTCGATCCGTCACGGCTCACGCGGGTGCGCCTGGCGTACTCGCCGTCGCGCGACGGCGATCCCGATCCCGGCGAGATCGTGTGGACGTGGGTGCCGTACGAGGAGCGGGACGGCCGAGGCAAGGATCGGCCGGTGGCGATCGTCGCCGCATCCGACGACGGAGACTTCCTCGCCGTCCAGCTGACCAGCAAGCCGCACGATGGCGACCGCGACCACGTGGCATTGGGCACGGGTGCATGGGACGCCTCGGGCCGCCCGAGTTGGGCGCGCATCGACCGGGTGTTCCGGGTGCGCGCCGGCGGGATGCGCCGGGAGGCCGCGTCGCTCGACGCCGAGCGCTATGCCCGGCTCACCGGCGCGCTCGTGGGCCGGTACGGGTGGGCGCCCTCGCGCGGATGACCGTGGCGGTTCGGACTCAGTGCTGCGGCGGCCTGTGCAACCCGAACGGCGAACCCTGGTCGTCGCGACAGAGGCGGAACTCGCCGAAGATGGCGACGGATGCCTCGTCGTCACCTCCGGGCAGGTCCTCGATCGTCCCGCCGAGGCGTTCGACCGTCGCCACTGCGGCATCGAGGTCGTCGACCCGGAAGAACACGTAGGGCGCAGCGCCCTCGTCGCCACCGTGGACGCCGGCCGGCACGCCGACCCCATCGATCGCATAGCCATCGCCGCCGGGGCCGGGCTCGAACGTCCACCCGAAGAGCTTGCCGTAGAAGCTGCGAGCGGTCATGGCGTCCCGACCGCCGAACTCGATGAAGGACACTTCGCCGGTCATGGGTTCCTCCCTCGTCTCGATGCGTGTTCTGCGTCACGGTAGACGGAGGGTCGGGATGCCACAACGGCGTGCACCGGAAACAAGAAACGCCCCCAGTGGAGTGGAGGCGTTCCGTGGGCGATGCCGGGCTCGAACCGACGACCTCTTCCGTGTGAAGGAAGCGCGCTACCAGCTGCGCCAATCGCCCAAGTGATGGGTCGAATCGCTCCGACCGCGGACTCGATACTAGCCGACGGCGGCGTGCGTTTGCACATCAGCGGCACATCGGCGGAGCGCTGGTGTCACGCGTCCGCTCGGTTTGTGAATCGATCGGGGTATCCGTTAGAGTCTCTCTGCACGCAGAAATGCGGGCAACGCGGATGTGGCGCAGTTGGTAGCGCATCACCTTGCCAAGGTGAGGGTCGCGAGTTCGAGTCTCGTCATCCGCTCTGATCAGGATCGGGCGCAAGCCCGATTCCTGTTCTCATGGTGGTGAACCCAGACACGGTGGATTGGCCGAGAGGCGAGGCAGCGGCCTGCAAAGCCGTATACACGGGTTCGAATCCCGTATCCACCTCTCAAGCCGAGACCTTCTCGGACTTGGGCGATTGGCGCAGCGGTAGCGCGCTTCCCTGACACGGAAGAGGTCACTGGTTCGATCCCAGTATCGCC
This sequence comes from Agromyces sp., assembly GCA_036378815.1. Taxonomy (GTDB): domain Bacteria; phylum Actinomycetota; class Actinomycetes; order Actinomycetales; family Microbacteriaceae; genus Agromyces. The sequence goes on from DASUVU010000232.1 coordinate 4,547, forward strand.
CACCACGAAGCCCCTGAGTGTTCAGGGGCTTTCATCTCGAGTTCACCGCTCAGAACGGCTCGAAGACGAGCGGCGGATGGCTGATCCGCGTGCTGAACCAGGACCAGTTCTCGCCCGAGGTCTGCTCGATCGACGTCCAGGTGTCCTGCCCTGGCTGCACGTTGCGCAGGATGATCGTGATCACGCGCCGCCCCTCGAATCGGATCGAACCGGGCGCGTCGACGGTGCCGCTGCCCGCGTACCCGCTCGGCGTGAATCCGCAGCGCGTGTACGCCTCGACAGCGAAGGTGAAGACGTACGTGGCGACGCCCGTGGCTCCGTACGCGCCGGGATTGAAGTGCACCGCGACGGCGGGGTTCCGGTTCGGGGACTCACGGCGGTCGAACCCGGCGTACGGCTCGGTTGCGTCGGTCTGCAGGATCGTCGGGCGGATGAGCGTGAGATTCGTGCGCCCCTTGCCAACGGGCTTGACGGGGGAGAGTACCTCGATCGGCGCCCAGAAGATCGGACCGAGGCCGAGCTCGCCGGCTCGGCGCTTGGTCATCCAGTCCTCGGCGGTGAGGTCGCTCTCGAACTCGGCGAACGTGACGGACTCGGCCGCGTCGTCGCGGTCGCCGTCGGTGGGGTCTGAACTGTACATGAGCGAAACTCTAGAACCCGGATGCCGCGGCGTCATCAGGGCGCGCACGGAACGCTCGATCCGATGCGCGGGCTCGGCGCCACTACAGTTGAAGGGTTCGTTTCGACTCTCAGGAAGTGGATCACTGTGGCCGACGGTTTCGAGCTGTTCACCGATCGATCCGTTGTCGCGATGCGCGTCAACGGCGAGCTCCGGGACCTGGCCGCGACGGTGACGGACGACGACGTGGTCGAGCCGGTCACGATCGACTCGCCCGACGGGCTGAACATCCTCCGTCACTCGACCGCGCACGTGCTCGCGCAGGCCGTTCAGACGGTCAACCCCGACGCGAAGCTCGGCATCGGGCCGCCCGTCACCGACGGGTTCTACTACGACTTCGATGTGGCCGATCCGTTCACTCCCGACGACCTCAAGGCGCTCGACAAGGAGATGGCCCGCATCATCCGGCAGGGTCAGCGGTTCGTCCGCCGCGTCGTGACCGAAGACGAGGCTCGAGCCGAGCTCGCCGGCGAGCCGTACAAGCTCGAGCTCATCGGGCTGAAGGGCTCTGCGGCATCCGGTGACGACAATGAGAGCGTCGAGGTCGGCGGCGGCGAGCTGACGATCTACGACAACGTCGATCCGAAGACCGGCGAGGTCGCCTGGAAGGACCTCTGTCGCGGCCCGCACCTGCCGAGCACCCGCATGATCGGCAACGGCTGGGCGCTGTCGCGCGTCGCGGCAGCGTATTGGCGTGGGTCCGAGAAGAATCCGCAGCTCCAGCGCATCTACGGCACCGCGTGGCCGACGAAGGATGAGCTGCGCGCCTACCAGCACCGCCTCGAGGAGGCGGCCCGTCGCGATCATCGCAAGCTCGGCGCCGAGCTCGACCTGTTCTCGTTCCCCGAGGAGATCGGCAGCGGCCTGCCCGTCTTCCATCCCAAGGGCGGCGTCATCAAGCGCGAGATGGAGGACTACGTCCGTCGCCGCCACATCGAGGAGGGGTTCCAGTACGTCTCGACCCCGCACATCACGAAGGCGCATGTCTTCGAGCTGTCGGGCCACCTGCCGTACTACGCCGACACGATGTTCCCGCCGATGGAGCTCGAGAACAGCGAGTACTACCTCAAGGCGATGAACTGCCCGATGCAGAACCTCATCTTCCGTTCGCGTGGGCGTTCGTATCGCGAGCTGCCCCTTCGGTTCTTCGAGTTCGGAACGGTCTACCGATTCGAGAAGTCGGGCGTCGTGCAGGGCCTCACCAGGGTGCGCGGACTGACTCAGGATGACTCGCACAGCTACGTAACCTCCGAGCAGGCGCCCGCCGAGATCAAGCACCTGCTCGACTTCGTGCTGGGGCTGCTCCGCGACTTCGGGCTCGACGACTTCTACCTCGAGCTCTCGACACGAGACGCCGACTCCGACAAGTTCAAGGGCACCGACGACCAGTGGGAGGTCGCCACGAACGTGCTCCGCGAAGTCGCCGAGGCCTCCGGCCTCGAGCTGGTCGACGATCCCGGTGGCGCCGCGTTCTACGGCCCCAAGATCTCGGTGCAGGCGCGCGACGCCATCGGCCGTACCTGGCAGATGTCGACCATCCAGTACGACTTCAACCAACCCGCGGGGTTCGGCCTCGAGTACACCGCCGCCGACGGCACGCACCAGCAGCCGGTCATGATCCACTCCGCCAAGTTCGGGTCGATCGAGCGGTTCTTCGGCGTGCTCACCGAGCACTACGCGGGCGCCTTCCCGGTGTGGCTGGCGCCGGTCCAGGCCGTGGGCATCCCGGTGGCGGACGAGTACGCCGACTACCTCGGCGACATCGTCGACCGGCTGCGGCGGGCGGGCGTGCGTGCGGAGCTCGACACGAGCGACGATCGCATGCAGAAGAAGATCCGCACCCACACCCAGCAGAAGGTGCCGTTCCAGCTCATCGCCGGTGAGAACGACCGGGCCGGTCAGACGGTGAGCTTCCGCTTCCGAGACGGGAGCCAGGAGAACGGCGTCGCGATCGACGACGCCATCGCGCGCATCCGCAGCGCGATCGACGACCGGCGCCAGGTGACCACGAGAGACGACCTGTTCGGATGACCGCGTACCAGCCCGATGAGTTCGACGGCGTGCCGACGGATGCCGCGGCCGACTTGGCCGGTGTCCCCGACGCGTTCCAGCGCCTGTGGACCCCGCACCGGCTCGTCTACATCCAGCACGGCCAGCAGCCCGACGAGCACGCGTGCCCGTTCTGCCGTGCCCCCGAGCTGAGCGACGAGCAGTCGCTCATCGTCGCTCGCGGCGAGCACGCGTACGTGCTGCTGAACCTCTACCCGTACAACAGCGGGCACCTGCTGGTGTGCCCGTACCGCCACGTCGCGACCTACGACGAGGCGACGGCCGAGGAGGTG
>DASUVU010000233.1:0-3893 GCA_036378815.1 Agromyces sp.
GGCAGGTGTCGTCCCGCTCGGCCTTGTCGTTCATCGTGAAGATCGCGACGCGGCGGATCTTGCGACTCTTCGCGTGCGGGAGGAGCAGCTTCGAGAAGGTATCGATGCGCACCGCCGGCGCGAGGAGGTTCAGCGACTCGATCACGGGCACATCCTCCTCGAGTGCCGCCGAGAGCAGGTGCGAGTGGAAGATCGAACCGGCACTGTGCCCGACCGCGTGCACGACGATCTCGCCGGGGTGCTCGGTCATCCACTTTCCGAGTGCCTTCACGAAGTAACGTCCGCCACCACCGTCGACGGATGCCGCGGCCGCATCGATCTTCATGTCGCTCCAGATCCCGCCGCCGCCGAGCAGTCGTGCGGCGACCTCGAGGAACGTGTCCTTCGCCTCGTCGACCCAGCCGCGGCGGCCACCCGACGCCCAGCGCCGCAGCGCGTCCCAGAGCGCGGTGCCGAGCCCCGTCTCCCAGATGAAGTGGATCGGATAGACGCCGTTCTCCTTCCACCAGTCGATCTGCTGAGCAGCGATGCTGAATCCGGCGTCCTTGTCGACGAGCCCGCCGTGCGCGTACAGCACGACGGGGAGCGGGCCGGGTTCGTGAGCGGCCGCGAATGTGGGGAGGTGCTCGTCGAAGATCGCATCGACGTCGGCGGTCGTGGTGCGGAAGTCCGCGACCGAACGAGGTTCGGTGCGGCCGCCGTCGGCGAGCCTGCCGTCTTCGAGCGTGATGACGTGCGGACGGAGTGCGGCGAGTTCGGCCTGGCTGAGCTTCGGGCCGCCGCGGGGTGCCTCGGGTGCGGCCGCGGTGGGCGGGGCCGGGGGAGCGGACGGGCTCGGCGGACGTGCGGTGTTCATGATCCTGGTCCTTCCGGTGTCGGTCGATCGATGAGGACGTGCGCGTGCGGATGCGCGTACACGGCGTAGGCGTGCTCGGAGAGGTCGGCCTCCCGGTGAGCGGCCTGCCGCGCGGCTCGGGTGGCGTCGGCGATGGTGGTGCCGGGCTCGGCGAGCGCACGGTAGAACGCCTCGACGAACGCCGAGGCCGGATCGTCGCCGACCGCCCACGAGCATCCGACGAACGCGGCGGCGCCTCCACGCAGGAACGCCTCGGGGAACCCGCCGAGTGCGGCCGGCCCCGAGGGCAGGCGGCCGATGTCGCACGCGTTGAGGAACACGAACGGACCCGTGGCCGCGGCATCCGCTGCCCCGACGTCGGGGAGGTCATCGCGGAGTTCGCCGTCCGAGTAGCGGGCACCCGCGACGTCCTCCGCCTCACGGAAACCGGCCAGCAGGATCTCCTGGGCGGGCGGGATGCCGGCGCTCCAGCGCCCGTGGCCCGCGAAGTGCAGCAGGTCGAAGCCGCTGTGCATGAGGGCGGTGATGCCGCCGGCGTCGTCGGGGTCGACGGTCGTCGCTGCGAACTCGTGCTCCATGAAGCGCCTCTCCTCGGCGGTGTGCGTGAGACGCAGTCGCCGCTCGACGTAGTCGGGGCAGACGTACCGCACCCGCGCCGGCTCGACGTGCAGTTCGGTCGGGTGGGCCGTGTCGTACACCCATCGGGTGAGGCCGAAGCCGCTGAGGAAGCGCGGCTCGTCGTCGACGACTCCGGACGGTGGCACGAGGTGCACGATCTCCCATGGAATGTCGAGCTCGCCGGTGGTCTGCACGATGAGCCCGTCGAGGTCGCCGGGCGCAGCCTTCCAGAGCAGGTCGAGCACCTCGGGGCTGAACAGGGCGCGGGCAAGTCCCATGCCGAGGTCGCGGAGCCTGCGCACGCCGTGTCGGCGCCGCTGACCGACGTCCGTGATGTCGCCGAGTTCGGAACGGATGCCGGCGACCACCCGGTACGTGCGGGCGATGAATCCGGCCTTGTCTGGGAGCGACTTGATGCATTCGCGCGTTTCGCCCGCGACGGTGACTCTGATGCGAAGCGTGGATTCGTTGCCCACGATCCATTCGTCGATGCGGATGCTCGGGAGTCGTACGAGCTCGGGGTCGGGGTCGACCACCTCGGCAGCGACCTCGGCGGCCTCGACCTCGACCGGTGCGCCCGCGGCCACGATGTCGGACGTGATCCGCAGGGTCGCGAGCGGCAGGTCGGCGTCCTGTCGCACTGCCAGCGACACCTCGCCCTTTCCGGGTTGCGGCGCGATGATCGTGAAGCGGTGCTCAGCCACCTCGTCGGCCGACGCCGGGAGCCGCAGCGACACCGTGTCGGGCTCGCCGTCGGCCAGCCGGAATCCGCGCAGGGCGATGGTCACCGTGACGTCGCGATCGGCATCGATCGGGATCGACTGCGCCGTGTGACTGCTGCCGGCGGATGCCTCGAGCCGCCGCCTGCTCAGGCGGAACCGCACCTCGACCGGGGTCTCGATGACGACGCGCTTCGGCATCTCGGCATGCACGTGCGCAATCGCCTGATGGCCGTTGTCGGGAGCGGACTCGACTGGCGCCGCCTCGCGCGGCGGGATGGATCGCGTCCTCGGCGGCATCCTCGGTGGCGCGGGCGCGGGCGCGGGCGCCGACGGGGGCGCCGGTGCCGGTGGCGGCGGTTCGGGCTCGGCGGCCGCCTCCTCGGGTGGCGCGGACGCTTCCGGCGGCGGCTCCGCGCCGGTGTCGGCGGTCGGTTCCTCGAGCCGCGCGCGGCTCGCGTCGTAGCGCTTCACCAGCTCCGCGGCATCCGCCTCGCTTCGGCACTCGAGTACCACGACGAGGGCTCGGCTCGATCCGAGGTTCAACGGCAGCGCGACCTCGTACCGGTCGCCCGCCCTGACCGGCGCCAGCGCGCACAGCAGGGTGCCCACCCGCACGAACACCACCACACGGCGCGGATCGACGTCGTCGGGAATCGCGAGCGTGAGCACCTGCGTTCCGTCCCCGGTGCCGACGACGCTCGCTCGCGCGAGTTCGGACCCGCCGACTGGCGGGATCCACGCCTCGTCGGGTGGTACGGCCTCCACGCGGAGCGGACCTCGCGCGTCGATACCGTCGTTCGGGGCGGTCATCGCTCGGCCCCCCGGATGCCCCAACCGCGACTCGTGCATCGCGCGATCATGGGTGATCCCCCTGACTGCTTCGCCGACCGAACGGCGTCGGGCCGGCGCTCGCTCCCGTCAGCCGCAGCCTACGACCGCCGCACTGCGGTGCACCAGCGTTTCGGGCGGCATTCAGGGTCGTCCCGGATGCCTCGGAGGGCCTGCCCTGAGAGGATGCGCGCCACCCGTGGCATCCGACATAGGCTGGATCGGTGAACCACCGCGGCCGGATGTACCTCTTCCTGGCCCTCGCCAACCTCTTCTGGGCGGGCAACTACGTGTTCGGCGAGATGGTCACGCGCGAGATCTCGCCGATCTCGCTGACCTTCTTCCGGTGGGCGTTCGCGGTGCTGCCCCTCATCGCGCTGGCCTGGCTCGTCGAACGGCCGGACTGGCGCGCGGCGTGGCGTGAATGGAAGCTGCACCTGCTGCAGTCGGTGCTCGGCCTCACCGGGTACACGCTGCTGCTCTACGCCGCGCTCGGCCTCACCGGCGCGGTGAACGCCTCGGTCATCAGCGCGATCAACCCGGCGACGATCGCGCTCGGCGCGGCGATCTTCCTGCACGAACGACTGAATCGCGTGCAGTCGCTCGGCATCGCCGTCGCGTTCGTCGGGGTCTCGGTCGTGCTCACCGGCGGCGACCTGGGCCAGCTCATCGAGCAGGGCTTCGGCGTGGGCGACCTGCTGGTCATCGGATCGGTGATCGCCTGGACGGTCTACTCGCTCATCTCGCGGCGCCTCGAGACTCCGCCCATCACGGCGACGTCGGTGCAGGCGGTGTTCGCCGTCGTCACCATGCTGCCGCTCATCGCGTTCACGGGTGTCTCGCTGCCCTCGACGACCGGCGGCGCACTC
>DASUVU010000234.1:0-11736 GCA_036378815.1 Agromyces sp.
AGTTCGATGGTTCACAGTTGCTCCTTCGTCGCAGCAGACGTGCATGCGGCCCTCGTCCAGGTGCCGCGCGGCCTGCTCTCCGATGAGCAGACCGCTGGAGGTGAGGCTAACTCACACCCACCCCGATGGGAAGAGCGTCGCGAGATGACGTTCGCCCGGCCTCGAGCGTCACCACTCGATCGACGAGGCGCTCATCGACCGGTGCGTGCGAGATCAGCAGCACCGTGCGGCCGGTTCGCCCCGCGGCGTCCGCGAGGTCGCGAAGCAGCGCGTCGGCACGTTCCGGGTCCACGTTGGCCGTCGGCTCGTCCAGCACGAGCACGGGGAACTCGGCGAGCATCGCTCGCGCGAGGGCGATCCGCTGCGCCTGGCCGCCCGACACGAGCGTGCCGCGCTCGCCGACCCTCGCCTCGAGGCCGCCCCGCGCATCGACCCATTCGCGCAGTCCGACCCGGTCGAGCACGTCGAGGAGCTCGGCATCGGTCGCGGTGTCACGCGCGAAGAGGAGGTTCTGGCGAACGTCCTCGTCGAAGAGCCAGGGCCGCTGCTCCACGAGTCCGACGATCCGGCGCACGTCACCGGGATCGAGGTCCGACGCCTCGACGCCGCCGAGTCGGTACGACCCCTCGTAGTCGAGGAACCGTACGAGCACGTGCGCGAGGGTCGTCTTGCCCGCACCGGATCCGCCGCGCACGAGCACCCGGTCGCCGGGATGCAGGTCGAGGTCGACGCCGTCGAGCACCGGCGCTCGCGACGCATCCTGTTCCCTCGGATCCTCCGACGTCTGCACCATGGGCCATCGGGCACGGATGCCGCGGAGCGAGAGCATCGGCGACGGCGACGCGATCGGCGGCAGGGCGGCATGGGCGGTCGGGGCGGGGATGCCGCTGGGCACGTCCTGGGGTACGGCGCCCGCCACCCGCTCGGCGCTCGACCGCACGAGACCGAACGCGCTCACAGCGAGCGGGATCGCGCCGGCGACCTCGGCGATGGCGAGCGGCACCAGGCAGAGCACGGCGAATGCGGGCCCGTCGATGCGGCCGGCTTCGAGCAGTGGCGCGGCGACGGAGAGGCTCGCCGCGACCGCCGCCCCTCCGACGGCCGCCATTGCCGCGGATGCCACGCCTGCGGCGAATGCCCGGGCATGCGTCGCGCGGGCCAGGCGCACGCCGATATCGCCGATGCGGGCTCGCGAGCGCGCTGCCGCGTCGAACGCCACGAGCACATCCAGGGACCGCGTGTGCTCGACGACGGCCGACTGCAGCTCCCCGCGGAGCGGTGCGAGGGTCCGGCGGGCGCGCTCGGTCGCGGCCCGCTGCACCACCAGGGCGACACCGATGCCGATCACGAGGCACGCGAGGATCGCGACCGCCGAGGCGGGCACGAACATTGCGATGCCCACGAGTGCGGCGACGAGCACCACGGCGGCACTGATGACGGGCTGCACGACTCGCAGCGTGACGTTCTGCAGCTCGTCGACGTCGTCGACGAATCGCGAGAGCAGGTCGCCCCGGCGGAAGGCGGCGAGGCCATCGGGCGCGATCGGCAGGATCCGCTCGAAGATGCCCGATCGGATCGCCGCGAGCTGGCGGAATGACGCGTCGTGTCCGGTCAATCGTTCGAGATAGCGGAAGACGGCCCGGCCGAGCGCGAACGCGCGCACGCCCACGATGGCGACGGAGAGATAGAGCACGGGAGGCTGCTCAGCGGCACGGGCGATGAGCCATGCCGAGCACGCGAGCAGCGCGACGGCCGATCCTCCCGAAGCGACCCCGAACAGCACGGGCACCACCAGGCGGCGGAATGACGGAACGGCGCTGCGGAGCGTCGCCCGAGTACGGTCACGCATGCACCACCTCCAGGTCGTAGGAGCGGTCGGCGACCTCGACGAGCGCCGACCGATGGGTCGCGACCACGACGATGCGCCCTTCGTCCGCGAGCTCGCGGAGCCGTGCGGCGAGATACGCCGCGCGCGCCGGATCCTGCGCCGACGTCGGCTCGTCGAGGAGCAGCAACCGCCCGTCGCGCGCGAGCAGGCGGTGCACGGCACGGGCGATCGCCACCCGTTGCGCCTGGCCGCCCGAGAGTCCGGTCCCGCCCGGACCCAGCGGCAGCCCGGGGTCCAGCTCCACGCCGGCGACCTGCAGGGCACGCGCGAGAATCGCCGGATCGGCCTCGTCCTCGCCCAGCCGCACGTTCTCGGCGATGGTGCCGGCCAGGAGCACCGGCGTCTGGCCCGCCCACGCGATCGCCGACCGATCCCCGGGCGCGAGGGGTCGTCCGTCCAGCCGGATCTCACCCTCCGCGTCGGCGAATCCGAGGAGTGCGGCGATGAGGCTCGACTTGCCCGAGCCGCTCTCCCCCGTCAGCGCGACGATCTCGCCCGGCGCCGCCTCGAGTCGCAGTCCGTCGATGGCGACGTGATCACCCCGGAGCACGCGGATGCCGTCGACGACCAGCCCCGACGGGCCGGCCGCCGCTGCGTCGTCCGTCGTCGCCGGCCGATCGTGGAGCCCGAAGCTGCGTCGGCCGTCCGCCGCGGCGAGCAGGTCGAACGCATCGGCCGACGCCGTCACGCCCGCGCTCGACGCGTGGAATGCGGCCCCGACGTTCCGCAGCGGCAGGAACACCTCGGGCGCGAGCACCAGCACGAACAGGCCGGGCAGCAGGGTCATGTCGCCCGCGACGAGCCGGAGGCCGATCGACACCGCCACGAGCGCGACCGAGAGGCTCGCCGCGAACTCGAGCGTGAACCCCGACAGGAACGTGATGCGCAGGACCTTCATCGTGCGCCGCCGGTACTCATCGGTCACGGTACGGATCCGCGTGGCCTGCCGCCCGGCGCGACCGTGCAGGATCAGCGTCGAGAGGCCGCCGAGCAGCTCGAGGAACGCGCGCGAGAGCGAGAAGAGACTGTCCCACTGCCGTCGCTGCACCGACGCCGTGGCCATGCCGATGAGTGCCATGAACACGGGGACCAAGGGCAGCACGATCACGAGCACGAGGCCCGACAACGGGTCGGCGACCCACGCGGCCACGATGAGCGCGGGCGTCGCGATGACGGTCAGCACCAGCTGCGGCAGGTACTTCGCGAAGTAGTCGTCCAGCGCGTCGAGTCCCGGCCCGAGCAGGGTGGCGATTCGCGCCGTGGGGAACTCGGCCACGCATCCCGGGGCGGCCTCGAGGGCCACGAGGAGCTCCCCCCGCAGCTCCGCCTTCACCCGCATCGCACCGGCCGACCCGACCAGGTCCCAGCCCCACGCCGAGAGCGCCCGAACGGATGCCGCGACCACGAGGATCACGAGCATCGGCGCGGCATCCCCCATGCTCATGCCGTCGATGAACCCGACGACGAGCGACGCGAGCGCCCACGCGAACGCGATGATGGATGCGGCCTGCACGGCCGCCAGGCCGCCTCCCGCGAGCAGGAACCGGCGTGCCGAGCGGGAGCGGCTGATGAGCCTCGGATCGAGTGGTTTCACGTCAGTGCGCGGCCGCCTCGATCGAAGCGCGGGTCACGCGCTTGCGGAACACCCAGTACGTCCATCCCTGGTACAGCAGGATCAGTGGAAGGAACACGAGGGCCACCCAGCTCATCACCGTGAGGGTGTATTCCGAGCTCGAGGCGTTCGCGATCGTCAGGCTGTTCGCCGGGTCGTTCGACGCCGGCATCACGTCGGGGAAGAGCGCCGCGAAGAGCGCGAGCACGGCCGCGGCGACCGTCGCGGCGAGCATCGTGAACGCGACGCCCTCGGCGCCTCTCGTGTTGGCGAGCCAGCCGCCGATCAGCGTGACCGCGGCGAGGCCGGCGAGGATCCAGAACCAGGGCGTGCCGTGCGCGACCCCCGTCCAGAGCAGGAAGGACGCGGCCACGACGATCGTCGCGATCCCGGTTCGCGTGGCCAGCCGACGAGCGCGTTCGCGCAGGTCGCCATCGGTCTTGAGCGACACGAACACCACGCCGTGGGTGAAGAACAGGAGCAGCGTGGTCAGTCCCCCGAGGAGGGCGTAGGGGTTCAGCAGGTCGAACAGCGTTCCGGTGTAGTTGTGATCGGCATCGAGTGGAATGCCCTGCACGATGTTCGCGAAGGCGACGCCCCAGAGCAGCGCGGGCACGGCCGATCCGACGATGATCATGCCGTCGAACCGCCGCTTCCACTCCGCCTCGGGGCGCTGGTGGCGGTACTCGAACGAGACCCCGCGCACGATAAGCGCCAGCAGGATGATCAGCAGGGGCAGGTAGAACCCCGAGAAGAGGGTGGCGTACCACTCGGGGAACGCGGCGAAGAGCGAGGCTCCCGCGACGATGACCCAGGTCTCGTTGAGATCCCACACGGGCCCGATCGTGTTGATGAGCACCCGACGGTCGGTCTCGTCCCTGCCGAGGAACGGCAGGGACATGCCGACACCGAAGTCGAAGCCGTCGAGCACGAAGTAGCCGACGAAGAGGAACGCGACGATCCCGAACCAGAGCACCGAGAGATCCATGTCCTTCTCCTCCTAGTAGACCGTCGTGGTGGGTTCGATGCGGCCCGACTCGGGGTCGGGCTCGCCGACTTCGGGCGGCCCGTTGCGGATCGTCCGGATGACGAGCCTGATCTCGACGACCGCCAGCGCGCCGTAGATCAGCGTGAACGCCACCAGCGAGATGAGCACCTGGAGTCCGGTCACGTTGGGCGAGACGGCGGACTCCGTCGGCAGCAGACTGAACACGATCCACGGCTGCCGGCCCATCTCCGTGAAGATCCAGCCGACGATCATGGCCGCGAGCGACAGGGGGAAGCTCCAGACGGCGACCTTCCACACCCACGCCTGCTTCGGCATCCGGCCCTTGCGCGTCACCCAGAGGCCGACCACCGCGATGAACACGTGCAGGAGGCCGAGGCCGATCATCCAGCGGAACGACCAGTACGTGACCCAGATGATCGGGGTGTAGTCGCCGGGACCGTACAGCGCGGTGTACTCGGCCTGCAGGTCGTTGATGCCCTCGACGCATCCGTCGAAGGTGTGGGTCGAAAGGAAGGAGAGCAGGTAGGGCACGCGGATGGAGAACAGCTCGGTCGATCCGTCGGGCGTTCCGAGGGTGAAGACGGAGAACGACGCAGCGGCGCCGCACACCGTGTCGTACGTCGCCTCGGCGGCCGCCATCTTCATCGGCTGCGTCGCGACCATCGCGAGGCTCAGCTGGTCGCCGAAGAGCGTGGTGAGGATGCCGGCGCCGACCATGACCCACAGCCCGAACTTCAGCGCGGGCCGCATCGTGTCGAGGTGCTGGTTGCGCGCGAGATGCCAGGCGGCCGCGCTGATGACGAGGCCGGCGGCCACCATGAAGCTCGCCGCGATCGTGTGCGGGAACGCCGCCAGCACGACCGGGTTGCCGAGCACCTCCCAGATGTCGACGAGCTCGGCGCGGCCCTTCTCCGCGTTGATCTCGTAGCCGACCGGGTTCTGCATGAAGGCGTTCGCCGCGAGGATGAAGTACGCCGAGATGATCGAGCCGATCGCCGTCGCCCAGATCGTCGCGAGGTGCACCCCCCGGGGCAGTTTGTCCCAGCCGAAGATCCAGAGGCCGATGAACGTCGCCTCGAAGAAGAAGGCGAGCAGTCCCTCGAGGGCAAGCGGTGCTCCGAAGACGTCGCCGACGAACCGTGAGTACTCGGACCAGTTCATGCCGAACTGGAACTCCTGCACGATCCCGGTGACGACGCCCATCGCGAAGTTGATGAGGAAGATCGAGCCGAAGAATCGCGTGATCCGCAGGTACTCCGCCTTGCCGGTGCGGTACCAGGCCGTCTGGAACACGGCGGCGGTGGTCGCCAGGCCGATCGTGAGCGGAACGAAGAGGAAGTGGTAGATGGTGGTGAGGCCGAACTGCCACCTGGCGAGGAGCAGCGGGTCGAGGAGTTCGTTCACGACTTCCCTTTCGCGGCGAGGAACGAGGCTGTTTTCTACACGCTGTAGAACTTTCTTCTACAGAGCGTAGAACATTCAGCCGGGTCCCGCTAATCTGGAGGCATGGCGAATCTCGGCGATCTCGAGCGCTCCGTGATGGAGCTGCTGTGGACGGGCGACGCCGACCTCACGGCGAACGAGGTGCGCGATGCGCTCGGCGCGCGTGACATGCCGTCGCGGCATGTCGCGACCACGACCGTGCTGACCGTGCTCTCCCGACTCGAGCGCAAGGGCCTCGTCGCCCGTTCGCGCGACGTTCGTCCGCACCGCTACCGTGCGTTGCTCAGCCGCGAAGATCACACGGCCGAGCTCATGCACGAGGTGCTCGATCGAGCGAGCGACCGCGACGCCGCGCTGGCTCGATTCGTGAGCAGCGCGACCGAGGGCGAGGCCGCGACATTGCGTCGCCTCCTCGACGACCTCGCGCGCCGCTGACCGTGCTCGCCGTTGCCGCCCTGCTCGGTGCGTTGGCGCTGGCGCTCGCCTGGCCCGTGCCGGTCATCCTCTCTCGCGCGCGCTGGCCCTCGCGCGCACCGGCCGTGGCGCTCGCACTGTGGCAGGCCATCGCCCTTGCTGGCGGCCTCTCGATGATCGGATGCCTCCTCGCCCTCGGATCGGCGCCGGCCGGATCGCTGCCCGCCGCCATCGCCCAGCTCGCGCCCGCCGCAGTGGCAGGACCGATCCCCGCCGCCTTCGGAGTCGTCGAGATCGCGGCGCTGGCGCTCGCGGCGGCCATCGCGCTCCTGCTCACCCTGAACCTCGTCTTCGTCGCGGTGCGCGCCGAGCGGGAGCGTCGTCGCCAGCAGCAGCTCATCGGCATCCTGAGCGATCCGATGCCCGGTGAACCACGCACCCGGGTCTTGGCGCACCCGGTGCCGCTCGCCTACTGCATCCCGGGTCTGCGCACCACGACCGTGCTCACCGAGGGGCTCGTCGCGATGCTCGACCGCGAGGAGCTGGCAGCGGTCATCGCACACGAGCGCACGCACCTCGAGCAGCTGCATCACCTGGTGCGGCTCGCGTTCCGCGCCTGGCACAGCGCACTCCCCTGGTTCCCGATCGCGAACCGCGCAGAGCGCTCCGTCGTCACGCTCACCGAGATGCTGGCCGACGACGGGGCGCGCCGCGCGGTCGGCGCAGGATCGCTTCGCGGCGCCCTCGAGGCGGTCGGGAGCGCGGGCGAGCCCGGCTCGTACCCCGACGTCGCCGGGGCCAGTCCCGACGAGGCCATGCTGGCGGCGCGACTGGAACGGCTCGGCTCCGAATCGGACGACGGCGAAGGCCTTCCGCGCGGCATCCGCACGGCGGTGATCGCGACCTCCGTCGTGCTGGTGACCGTCCCCCTCGCCTCCTACGCCGCGATCCTCGGAATCGTCCCCTAGTGTGACGCGTGCCTCGAGCACCGTCGATACGCTCGAACGGTGAACGAGTTCCTCGACTGGATCCTCGAAGCGGTGCAGTCCGTGGATCCGATCGCGCGCACGCTCATCGCGGGGCTCGGCATCATGCTCGAGACCTCGGTGCTCATCGGCCTCATCGTGCCGGGCGACACGATCGTGCTCGTCGCCTCCACCGGGGTCGACGGCCCCGTCGAGTACTTCGCTCTCGCGTTCGCCGTCATCATCGGTGCACTGATCGGCGAGAGCATCGGCTTCGGACTCGGACGCTGGTTCGGTCCGCGCATCGAGCACTCGCGGCTCGGCCGCAGGATCGGCGAGGAGAACTGGGCGCGCGCCCAGCGATACCTCGATCGGCGCGGCGGCCCGGCCATCTTCATCTCGCGGTTCCTCCCGGTGCTGCACTCGCTCATCCCGCTCACCGTCGGCATGAGCACGATGCGCTACCGGCGGTTCATCGCCTGGACCTTGCCCGCCTGCGTGATCTGGGCCTTCGCCTACGTGACGGTCGGCTCACTCGCCGCGGGAAGTTACCGGGAGGTCAGCCGCGACCTGCACTGGGCCGGATACGTGTTCGTCGCCGTGATCGCCGCGTTCCTCGTGGTGGTGTGGGGCGTGAAGAAGCTCATCGTGAAGACGGAGACCCGCCACATGACGTCTGCAGCGAGTTCGCCCGGGACATCGACGGGCTCAGCGGATTCCCACGGCGCACTCCGTTCGGTGGATGTCGCGGCGGGTGATGTCGACGACGAGGGGCCGGATGTCGCGGCATCCGACCCCTCGACTCGCGACGGCGATCGCTAGAACAGCGACTGCTCGGCAAGCCAGTCGCCGGCGATCTTCTCGGCCGACTCCTGCTCGTTGACGCTCAGCGCGTTCAGTGCAACGAGGTCTTCGGCCGTCAGCGCCGCGCTGACCGTGTTGATGATGTCGGCGATCTCATCCGTGACCTTCTCGCTCACGATCGGCACGACGTTCGACGCGAGGAACAGGCCTTCGGGATCCTCGAGCGTGACGAGGTCGTTCGCGGCGATGTTCGGGTCGGCACTGAAGATGTTCACCATCTGCACCTGGTTGTCGACGAGCGCCTTGAGGGTGAGCGGCCCGCCGCTGTCTTCGATGGGCGTGAACGCCACGTCGACGCCGTACACCTTCTTCAGCCCCTCGGGACCGTACGGACGGGTCGCGAGCTCGGAGTTGCCGCCGAGCGTGATCGGCGTCGTCACGTCCTTCAGGTCGGCGAGGCTCGTCACCCCGTTCTCGTCGGAGAACGCCTTCGTCACGTTGTACGAGTCCTGGTCGGTCGCGGGCGCCTGGTCGAGCACACGGAGCCCGTCGGGCAGCGATGTCTCGAGTTCGGCGTAGACGTCGTCACTGGTGGTCGCCGTGGTGTCGGGAACGTAGTACTGGAGCAGGTTGCCCGTGTACTCGGGGAAGACGTCGATGGCGCCGTCTTCGATCTCGGGCATGTAGACCTCGCGCTGACCGATGCGGAACTGCCGGTCGACCGTGAAGCCGTTCTCCTCGAGCGCCTGCGCGTAGATCTCCGCGATGATCTCGTTCGAGTAGTAGTCCTGCGAGCCGACGACGAGCGTCTCCGAGCCACCGGTCTGCTCATTCGACCCGCTGTCGAGCGGATCGCCCGACGCACACCCTGCCAGGGCCACTGTCGCCCCGACCGCGACCGCTGCGAGTGCAACGAGCCGGCCTCTTCCTCCTGTGATCATTGTTGATTCCCTTCATGGATGGGTTGCCCCACGGCCGTTCGCGGCCGGGCCGGCCGAGAGCGGAGTTCACTGCGCGTGGCCCGCACGCCGGCGGGCACCGCGAGTCGCTGGATGATGGCGAACAGTCCGTCGACGACGAGCGCGAGGAGGATGACGAGGATCGAGCCGCCGAGCATCTCGGGGTAGTCCCGCGTCTTCAGGCCTTGGAAGATGAACCGGCCGAGGCCGAAGTCGGCGACGTACGCGGCGAGTGTCGCGGTCGCGATGATCTGCAGCGTCGCCGAGCGGATGCCCCCGACCACGATCGGCAGGCTGAGTGGCAGCTCGACTTTGCCGACGATCTGGCCCTCGCGCATGCCCATCGCCCGAGCAGCGTCGACCGTTCGCCGGTCGACGGATTCCAGCCCGGCGTAGGCACCCGCGAGGAGCGGCGGCAGGGCGAGGATCACGAGGGCGATGACCGGAGCCTGCAGGCCGATGCCGAGCCAGAGTGCGAACAGCGTCAGGAGTCCCAGCGTCGGGAGCGCCCGAAGGCCACCGGACACCGTGATCGCCAGCTCCCGCCCGCGACCGGTGTGCCCGACGAACACGCCGGTGGGGAGGGCGATCATCGATGCGATCACGAGCACGGTCAACGAGATCAGCAGGTGCTGTCCGATCCGGGTGGGGATGCTGCCGACACCGGTCCAGTTCGCGGGGTCGAGGATCCAGCCGACACCCTCGAGGAGCAGGTTCATGCGGCATCCACCCGCTCGACGGTGGCCATGGAGTTGCGGCGAGCCGAAGCATCGGGCCGAGACCACGGCATGACCAGGCGACCGAGGAGCACGGCCAGCCAGTCGAGGCCGATGGCCAGCACGATGGTCGCGACGATGCCCGAGATGATCTCGATCTCGATGCCGCGCTGCAGTCCGTCGGTGAACAGGCTGCCGAGGCTCTGCACGCCGATCACGGCGCCGATCGTGGCGAGGCTCACGGTGCTGACGATGACGACACGCAGCCCGGAGAGCAGCACCGGGCCGGCGAGCGGCAGCTCGACCCCCCAGAAGCGCCCGACGGCCGAGTACCCCATCGCGGTCGCGGACTGCCGGAGGTCGGGTTCGACGGCGTCGAACGCGTCGGCCGCGGTGCGAACGATCACGGCGATGCCGTAGAGCGTGAGGGCGACCACCAGGTTCACCGGCGACGTGGCGCGCTGGCCGGTGAACACCGGCAGGGCGACGAGCAGCGCGAGGGACGGGATCGCGTAGAGCAGGCCGCACAGCGACAGGAGCACCCCGCGCGACCAGCGGTAGCGGTGCGCGAGCCATCCGATCGGCACGGAGATCACGAAGCTCAGTATGATCGCGGGCACTGACAACGCCAGGTGAACGAGGGTGAGCTCACCGATCAGGTCGAGGTTCGACCAGAGCCAGTTCACGAGGCGAGGACTCCGGCGGGCCGGCCGTCGGCGTCGACCACGACGCTCCGGCCGTCGACCTCGGTCACGTGAAGCGCGCGCTTTCCGCGATCGGCCCCGACGAAGTCCGCGACGAAGGCGTCGGCCGGGTGCGCGAGGAGCTCGGCCGGCGACGCCGCCTGGGAGATCCTGCCGCCCTGCTGCATGATGACGATCTGGTCTCCGAGCAGGAATGCCTCGTCGACGTCGTGGGTGACGAACACCACGGTCTTCCCGAGTTGCCGTTGCAATCGCAGCAGCTCCTGTTGCAGCTCAGCCCTGACGATCGGGTCCACGGCGCCGAACGGCTCGTCCATCAGGAGGATGTTCGGGTCGACCGCGAGCCCACGCGCGACGCCGACGCGCTGCTGCTGGCCGCCCGAGAGCTGGCTCGGGTACCTGTCGGCGAGCGAGCGGTCGAGCCCCACCGTGTCGAGCAGGACGAGCGCGCGGTCGTACGCCTCGCGCTTCCTCGTGCCGCGCAGGAGTGGAACCGTCGCGACGTTGTCGATGACCTTGCGATGCGGCAGGAGGCCGGAGTTCTGCATGACATAGCCGATGCCCCGCCGCAGCTGCACCGGGTCGACGGTCGCGACATCCGTGCCGTCGATGAGCACCTGACCCGACGTCGGATCGACCATGCGGTTGATCATGCGCAGCAGCGTCGTCTTCCCCGAGCCGGATGACCCGACGAGCACGGTGGTCTTGTGGGGCGGAATGACGATGTCGACGTGCTCCACCGCCACCGTGCCATCTGGGAACTGCTTGGTGACGCCGCGGAACTCGATCATCTGCCGCCTCTATCCCGGTCTCGGTGCGATCGCACCGATGCACATTCCAGCCAAACATCATTCGTCGCGCGAGGCAACGCGGCGGCGCCGCGTGGCGCACGCCGGCCGGGCAGGTGCAGGCCGGCCTCGCCTCAGACCCTGCTGGTCGCGGCCCGAACGCCGTCGAGGTGCTCGGCGAGGTAGTCGTGCACGAGCCGCCTCGCTTCGGTGAGGTACCGTTCGTCGCCCGCCGGGTCGCGCTCGAACGCACGGCTGATCAGCGCATCCGCGATCTCGATCGCGACCCCCAGCCGGAATCGCAGCTCGGGCTTCTCGGAATCCACATCGAATCCGTCTTCGATGAGCTGCGCCATGCGGTGCGCGAACTCGGGCTCGAGATCGTCTTCGGCGGTCTCGCGCTGACCGGAATGGACGACGGTGAATCCGGGCTC
>DASUVU010000235.1:0-2366 GCA_036378815.1 Agromyces sp.
GGCCGGCGTCATCGCCGACCACCAGCTGAACGGGCTGCACGTGCACGTCGGCGTGCCCGACCGGGAGAGCGGCGTCATCGCGTTGAATGCCGCCCGGCCGTGGATTCCGCTGTTGAAGGCCATGTCCGCGAATTCACCACTGTGGCGCGGCCAGGACACCGGGTACGACAGCTGGCGCGCGGTGCTCCTGCGCCGGTGGACCACGTCGGGTGCGCCGCCCTCGTTCGTCGACGCCGACGACTACCAGCGTCGGGTCGCGCGTCTGATCGGCATCGGCGGCACCGCCGATCGCGCGCTCGTGGCATGGGATGTGCGGCTGTCGGAGCACCTCCCGACCCTCGAGTTCCGTTTGGGGGATGCCCAGCTCGATGCGGAGACGTCGCTCGCCGTGGCGGCGCTGTGCCGAGCGCTCGTGACGCACGCGCTCGAGCAGCCGTCTGCAGCGGATGCCGCAGCGCGGGCGTCGGCGGACACCCCGCCGGAGTTGCTCTCGTCGGCGATCATGCACTCGGCCCGGTTCGGGATGCGCCAGCGGGTGCTCGATCCCGGGACGAGGAGACTCGCGCCGTCGGCCGACGTGCTGGCGACGAGCGTGCGAGTGCTCGCCGACGAGCTGAACGACACGGGCGACCTCGAGGCGGTGACCGAGACCGCGCGCCGGCTCGTGCTGTCGGGTACGGGAGCCGAGCATCAGCGGGCGGCGTTCGAAGGGGCCGGCATGGCGGGCGTGCAGCGACTGTTCGAGGCGAGGTTCGCGGCCGATCAGGGCCGCAACGGCGAGCCGATGGCGTCGAACCTGTAGCGGCGGCATCCGTTCGCGGGATCCGTTCCTTGCCCTCGAAAACGTATGAGAATCCGCATCACGAGGCCCCGCAGCGGGCCATCACCCGGATTCTCATACGTTTCTGCACGCTGCGCAGGCCGAGCGTGCGGTGGTTGCACGCCGCGCAGGCCGAGCGCGCGGTGGTTCTGGGTAGCATCCGAGCATGCGATTCCGGTTCACCGCGCCGCTCTGGGAGTGGAGTGCGCAGGACGGGTGGTACTTCGTCACCGTACCCGAGGGGCCGTCGGCCGACATCCGCGAGGTTCCGCGCATGCCGCGCGGCTTCGGATCGATGCGGGTGCGGGCCACCGTCGGCGCGACGACGTGGTCGACGTCGGTGTTTCCCGATTCGAAGCTGGGCTGCTACGTGCTGCCCGTGAAGAGGGCGGTGCGAGCGGCAGAGCGCATCGCCGACGGCGATGACGTCGAGGTGGCGATCGAGGTGCTCGACCTGTGACCTGAGCGGACACGCCGGATTCGCGTGGCGGCGGCCGGTGCCCGGCGCGCCCGGCGCCAGTGCGCCAGTCGCCAGCGCACGGTGAATGGTTCCCGGTCCGCGACTTCCGGCACTTCGGCACTTCGGCACTTCGGCACCGGATTCATGGGAGAAGGACACTCATCCGGCCGCCGATTCGGAGGCGACCGCCCGTCAGCAGCCCGGTCCGGCAGGATTCCCGATGCAATCACCGCGGGTGAGCACCGTGTCGAATTGCCCGACCAGGACACGCTGAGGACCGCTCGAGATCGCGAGGGTACCGGCGATCGGCTGCCACGGCGACCCGGCGAAGCGATACTCGGCGCGCAACACCACCTCCAGCTCGACGGTGTGCTCGCCGGATGCCGCGTAGACGTGGCTCGTCGGGGTCACGGTGAACTCGGCTTGGCCGAGTGCCGCCCACGTCGCCCCGGGTGTTCCGGTCTCGACGAGTCCGCCGTCGCTGTGGACCCAGCGGTACCCGACCGGCGTGAAGCGAACGTCGGCGGGTTGCCCGAGCAACGTGCCCGACACCACCTGCACGGATGCCGTGACCACGAAGTTCGCGGGTAGACCCTGGACCGCCCACCCGCCGGGTTCCATCGCATTGCTCGGCGCCGCCGGCCGGAACGACGCGATGTCGCGCAGCGTCACGACCACGGGTGCGGCCGGATCCTCCGTCGGCTCGGGCGTGGGGTCCCCCGCGCAAATCGCGAGGTTCAGTGGACTGCAGTTCGCCGGTATCGGCGGCGGAGGAGGTGAAGCGGATTCATCGGCCCAGCCGTCGTCATCTTGGGTCGGACCATCCGACGACTCCCGCGGTTCTTGCGGCGGCTGCGGATTCCCGTGTGAGATCCCTTCGAGAATCGCCTCGCTGTCGTCCAGCCCACCGCTGACGTCGGGGCAACCTAGGCCCGCCAGGGCTGCAGAGCAGCCTGGTCCGCCGCCAGCAGTGGCCAACATCGGCGGTGTCGCGACGAGAGCAACTATCGTGGCAACACAGATGCTCAGCAGAAGTCGTCGCCGCGCCAAAGCTCTACTCCGTCGACAACGAGGACAGTGGGGTTT
>DASUVU010000236.1:0-4303 GCA_036378815.1 Agromyces sp.
CGCGTCGCCCTGTAGTTCAGGTGAACGGATGCCGCCACCGTGTTGACGCCATCGCGCAGGGCCGACGCGGGTACGGTGACGACGACCTGCGGCGCGACCGCGGTACGGGGCGCCGCGGTCGCGTACGACCCGGCGGACAGGTTGCCGGTGGGCATGTTCTGGCGTGCTACCTCGATGCCGTTGACGTACACGACCACGCCGTCATCCGCTCGGGTGGTGAGCGTGATGCCCGACAGCACGTCGGCGTCATCCACCGTGAACGTGTGCCGGAACTGCGCGCTCAGCGGGCGGTTCGATGTGGGTGGGGGCACGTCGACGACGGTGACGATGCCGGCGGCGCCGAAGCCGAACAGGGCTCTGCCCGTGTTCCACCCGGAGTCGTCGAATGCCGGTGTCGTCCATCCCGTCGGCCAGTTGCCGCTCCGGTACTGCCAGCGCCATTGGCTTCCGTTCTGGAGCAGCACGACGGGCACCGGCTCGGAGGGCGTCGGATCGGTCGTCACCTCGACGGTGGTCTCCGCGGATTCGAGTCCCGTCGAACCGATGGCCCTGATGCCGTACGTGTATGCCGTCGACGGCGAGACGTCCGAGTCGGTCGTCGTCATCGTCGCCCCGGGCAGCGTCCCCAAGGACACTCCGTCGCGCGTGAGGATCCACGATGCCACCGGTGTCGCGTCACCCGGCTCCCAGGCGAGGGCGACCTCATCGTGCGTGGCGTCGGCGGTGAGCGTCGGGGCTGCCGGAGCTGTGGGCTCCGGCACGCCGACACGTGTTCCGACCAGCACCAGCTCGAACGAGGCATCCGTCGTCGCCCGGTAGTTCAGGTGCGTGGACGCGGCGATGGTGTTGATGCCGTCGTGGAGGAGCCCGGCGGGCACGGCGAACTCGGCCGGGGCGGCCGTCGCGGCCGACGTCCTCGGTGCCGCCGTGGCGTAGGTACCAGGACCGATCGTGCCCGTCGGCATGTTCGACCGTCCGACCTCGACGCCGTTGACGTGCACCACCACGCCGTCATCGGCGCGCGTGATCACCTTTGTGTCGACGAGTTGCGAGGCAGTCCCGACGTCGACGCGATGTCGGAACAGCATGCTGAGTGGACGGTTCGAGGTGGGAGCCGGCTTGTCGATGACCGTGACGATGCTCGTCGAACCGCGTCCGAGCGGCGCGGCGCCCCTGGACCAGGATGTGTCGTCGAAGGTCTCGCTGTTCCAACCGACGGGCCAGGCGCCGCTCTCGTACCGCCAGCTCCACGATGAACCGCCGGGCAGGAGCACCACCGGTTCACCGCCGGGAGGCGAGTGCATGTCGTACGAGAGTGTGAAGCGGCTGCTCGCGTCGTTCTCCATCTGCTGGAGGAACGGCGAGTAGGTGTACGCGTCGATCGTGTCGGTCGCGGGGTGGAACGTGTAGTACCGCAGCCACCCGTTCCCACCGTTCGCACGGTCCTGGTAGTCGCTGAGGACCTGGTGCACCGGCCGGCCGCACGCATTCGGGTCCGTGCGGCGCGCCTCACTGAGCTCACCGTCGTGCCAGTGTCCGTTCACCACGAGGAAGATGTTGCAGTTGCGGTAGACGAGCTCGTTCCACACGTCGTTGGCCGACTTGGGAACGGTGTCCGTGCGGATCACGGTGCTCGATCGGTTTCCCGAGGTCGTGATGAATCCATGGGTCGCGAGGATGACGCGACGATCCGGGTGCGCGTCGATCACGCGCTGCGCCCATGCCAGCGAGTACGCGGGCGACTCGAACTCGAGGTTCAGGATGAGCAGCTCGAGCCCGCCGGCGTCGAGCAGTGCGTAGTTGTCCTTGTTCTTGCGATCGATGCCGTCGGGACCGAATTGGTTCTGGCCCAGGTAGCCTCCGTAGCGCACCGAGGCGGAATTCCACGCAGCGGCGGAGTACCGGCTCGGCGGGAAGTAGGTGTCGTACGTGCTCGACTCCCCGGTGGTGATGTCGAGGTCGTGGTTTCCGGGGAGAACCGAGTTCGGGATGCCGGCCGCGTCGAGGATCGCCATGGAGGTACTCGCGCGATTCCAATGGTTGACGTTCGGCCAGGACTCGACGAGATCGCCCACGTGGATCGCGAACCGGAGGTCGAGGTCGTCGGCCTGGTCGACGAGCCACCGGGCCTGCTGATCGAAGATCGCGGGATTGCCGCCGGTCATCGTGTACCCCTGTGTATCGGGGATCACGGCGATGGTGAAGTCCTCCTCCGCGGCCGATGCAGTTTCGGCCGGGAGCAGCATGAGGGCTGCGATCGAGGCGGTCGCGGCGATCGATGCCGACGCCATCCGCCTCGCTCGAGTGTCGGTTCTCACTCGGAACATCGGGACTATCATCGCGAGCCGCGGGCCGGCTCGACACCGCTAGGTCTACGCCCGAACGCAGCGCGCCGCTACTCCCCGAACGGGGGCGGGCCCTGCCTGAGCCGTGTCAGCCGAGGAGCGAGCTTCGGAGCGTGTCGAGCCCGACACCGCCGAGGTCGAGTGCCCGACGGTGGAACTCGCGGATGCTGAACGCGTCGCCTTCGCGCCGGGCGAACTCATCGCGAAGCTGCTCCCAGATGCGCTGGCCGACCTTGTAGGAGGGCGCCTGACCGGGCCAGCCGAGGTAGCGGTTCACCTCGAACCGCACGAAGCCCTCGTTCATGTTCACGTTCCGCCTGAGGAAATCGAGCGCGTAGTCGCCCGTCCACACGCCCTCACCGTCTGGTCGTTGCTTGCCGAGGTGCACGCCGATGTCGAGCACCACTCGTGCGGCGCGCATGCGCTGACCGTCGAGCATGCCGAGCCGATCTGCCGGGTCGTCGAGGTACCCGAGGCCCTGCATGAGGCGCTCGGCGTACAGCGCCCAGCCCTCTGCGTGCCCGGAGGTGCCCGCGAGCTGCCGACGCCACGTGTTGAGCTTTCCCCGGTTGACGACCGCCTGGCCGATCTGGAGGTGGTGTCCGGGCACACCCTCGTGATACACCGTGGTGAGTTCACGCCACGTGTCGAACTCGGTGACCCCTTCGGGCACCGACCACCACATGCGGCCCGGACGACTGAAATCGTCGCTCGGGCCCGTGTAGTAGATTCCGCCCTCCTGCGTGGGTGCGATCAGGCACTCGAGCGTACGGATCTCGTCGGGGATGTCGAACTGGGTGCCCGCGAGCTCGGTCACGGCGCGGTCGCTGGTCTCCTGCATCCACCGCTGGAGCGCATCCGTGCCGTGCAGCTTGCGCGACGGGTCGCGGTCGAGGAACGCGATGGCCTCGGCGACGGCGTTCCCCGACCCCGCGGACGGGGCCCCGCGCAGGATCTCCCGAGCGATCGACTCCTGCTCGGCGACCATGCGCGCCAGCTCCTCGATGCCCCACTCGTAGGTCTCGTCGAGGTCGATCACGGCTCCGAGGAAGCGGCGGGACTGCAGCGCGTACAGGTCGCGCCCGACCGCGTCGGCGTCGCCTGCCGCGGGAAGCAGTTCGCCCTCGAGGAACGCGGCGAGGCGCGCATAGGCGGCGCCCGCGTCGGCGGCGCGGCCTTCGAGGTCGGTTCGCAGGCCGGTGGGAGCGTCGGATGGCGCCCCCTTCACGAACTCGGCGAAGAAGCCGTCGTTCCGCTCGAGCTTGTGCGCCTGCACGGCGACTTCACGCACCTGTCGCTTGGCGGGGACGACGCCGCGGGAGATGCCGAGGCGCAACGTCTCGATATAGCCGTCGATGGCGGAGGGGACCGCGCCGAGCCGCGTGGAGATGGTGGCCCAGTCGTCGACGTCGGCGGTGGCCATCAGGTCGAAGACCTCGCGGATCTCCTGGGCCGGGCTGGCGATGACGTTGAGGTCTCGGAGCGGCAGGCCGGCCTCGTTCGCCTCCAGGGCCAGTGCGAGTTCGCTCCGGAGATCGGCGACCGTCACCCGGTCGATCTCGTCGACGGGGCTTGCCGCATCGAGGCGGGCGACCGTGCGCCGCATGGCCTCGGCACTGCGCTCGAGCCCTTCGGGCGAGTAGTCGCCGAGCTTGGCGTCGGCCTCGGTGCGGCCGATGTAGGTGCCGACCGTCGGATCCAGCTCGACGAGGGTGTCGACCCACTCCTCCGCGATGCGGTCGACGGGGGTCGGGGTGCGCTCACTCGAAGACATACGTGCGAGCCTAGGCCAGCCCGACGACAGCGCGCGAGCCGCGACGAGGTCACTCCGCCCGCGTCAGCGCGTCACCGTCGCCGACGAGCGCCGCCAGTGATCGCGCCTCCTCATCGCACGCCGGGCAGGCCATCAGGTGGACCCGGAACGCCTCGGGCAACGGGTGGTTCGAACGGACCAGCCC
>DASUVU010000237.1:0-3613 GCA_036378815.1 Agromyces sp.
ATCCTGACCCTCGTCGACGTGCCCGGCTACCTGCCCGGCACCGACCAGGAGTGGACGGGCGTCATCCGCCGCGGCGCCAAACTGCTCTACGCGTACGCCGAGGCCACCGTGCCGCTCGTGACCGTGATCACGCGCAAGGCCTACGGCGGCGCGTACATCGTGATGGGCTCGAAGCAGATGGGCGCCGACCTCAACTACGCGTGGCCCACGGCCGAGATCGCCGTCATGGGCGGCCAGGGCGCCGTCAACATCCTCTACCGCGGCGAGATCAGGCGTGCCGAGGAGGCGGGCGAGGATGTCGCGGCGGTGCGCACGAAGCTCGCGAACGAGTACACCTACAACGTGGCCTCGCCCTTCCTCGCGGCGGAGCGTGGCGAACTCGACGGCGTCATCGAGCCGGCCGCGACCCGCGTCGCGGTCGTGAAGGCGCTCCGGGCGCTTCGCACCAAGCGCGCGAGCCTGCCGCCCAAGAAGCACGGGAACATCCCGCTGTAGGGGCATGATGAGCCACGACAACACCAGGTCGGCGTCGGCATCCGACGACGCGGCCGACACGGCGGTGGATCTCCGATTCGTGACGCGACACGTCACCGAGTCCGAAGGCGCCGCCGTCACCGCCGTGATCCTCGCGGCGCTCGAGGTGGCCGGCACGGCGGAACCGGTCACCGAACTCGGCCGCGACCCATGGGTGCAGAGCGGCCGAGCGCTGCGGGCCCCGATCTCGGTGGGGCCCGGCAACTGGCGGCGTTCCGCGCGCTGAGCGGAGTTCCCTGTCCCCCGAATCCGGGGTGCGTCGGGTGCACCGGCGACACGCCGGGTTGGCACCCACCCACTCGCCCCACCCGAGGGGGACACGAACGTGTCCCCCGAAATGCTGACTTCACGGGCGAATGGCACTGCGCCAGTATTGGTATCGCAGGCTCCTCTGGAGTCGCCACCGTCACCGGTCGGGTAACCGGTGACCGTTGGGGGCGAGTCAGGGCGATATTCGGGTTGTCGCCGTGGCTCGGGCTTGATGGGGGCCGATCATCGATCGGCCCCCACCTTCCATTTCGGGGCCTCTTCACTCGTGAGGCGCACCGGAGACTCGTCACGGCGCCACCATCGCTCTCTGCGCGGATGCACGTCACGTGCGCGGGATCTCGAGCCAGAACTCGACCTCGAGATCGTCGGTGTTCTCGACGTGCTCGGTGCCCTCGGGCTCGCGGAGCCCCACGACCGTCACGGCGACGGCCGACCCCTCCGCCGCCGTCCGAGCGATGATCCGATCGGCCCTCGAGGCCGCGACCGCCTCGGCGAGCTTCGACAGCACGCGATCACGGGTCGGCTCGTCGAGTTCATCGATGCCGCCCTCATCGAGCAGGGTGACGACGCTCCCCCGTGAGCGTGCGCCCTGCACGGCCACTCGCACGGCATCGGTGAGGAGCATCCGCCCCCTGATCTCGTCGCGGATCGCGGCCTCGAGCATGCGGCACTCACGCCGCTGGTCGTCGGTGAGCTCGCCGCCACGGTCGGCGATGCGTCGGAGCATCGGTGCGGCGATTCGGTTCGTCTGCGCCAGGCGCATCCGTCCCTCGAACAGGTGCGCGTCCTGTGCCGCCTGCCACGCCGCAGCCTCACGCTCGGCCTGCGCGTAGCGGCGGGCCTCGCGAGCGGCCGTCGTGAGCGCTGCCGTCAGAGTGTGCGCGATGGCGACCCACACGACGCTGCCGATCACACCCAGCGTGCCGAGCGCGAACGGGCCCGCCCAGATGGCGGTCTGCACGGCGAGGACGATGACGCCCACCCACGCAGCGACCAGCTGCCGGCGGGCCGCGGCGATGGTCATGAGCGTGCCGACGGCGGCGACGTACCAGGTCGCGTAGCCGTTGTCGACGGTCGGATCGAGCTGGCTCGTCACGAGCAGGGGCAGCATGATGCTCACGGCGAGGTCGAAGGCCGCCATCCAGTCGGGCATGCGCACGCGCTGGGCGGGCCAGAGGCTTGCGACCGTGGCGACCGCGTAGAGCACGAGCGCGACGATCGTGGGCCACGGCGACCGCGGCACGTCGAGCGAGTAGATGCCGAGGATCACGTGGTAGGTCGAGAACAGGGCACCGAGCCCGAGGAGCAGCCAACGAGGGACGGAGATCATTCGTCGCCCCCCTCGGGGCTCGCCGGCCAGGCGACGGTCACCGTCGTGCCCTCGCCCGGACTGGAGGCGATATCGGCGCGGCCGCCTGCATTCACCATGCGCTCCGCGATGGAGACGCGCAGGCCGAGTCGCTCGACGGGGACGTCGTCGGGGTCGAACCCGACGCCGTTGTCGGCGACCTCGATGACGCACCCACCGGCCCGAACGCCGCGGATGCGCAGCTCCCGTCGGGTGCTGAGGGCCGGGTCATCGGCGTGCTGCACGCTGTTGACCATCGCCTGCACGGCGGCCGTGTAGAGCGCATCGACCGCCTCGACCGGCAGTTCGACGCCACCGGTGTTCACGACGCGGACCGTGAACGGGGCCGACAGCGTCGTGAGCGCCGCCCGGAGGCGTCGCACGAGCACGGTCAACCCCACGCGGTCGAGCGCGCGCGGACCGCTCGCGCCCGCCTCGTCGAGGCGCTCGACCGCGTCCTCAGCCATCCGAGCGGCGAGCGACTGCTCCTCGGCGGTACGTGCCGCGGCGGCCGTGAGCAGCGTGGTCAGCACGCTGTCGTGCACGAGCGCGTCGACCTTGACGCGCTCGTGTTCGGTGGCGTGCTGGCGCGCGGCGACGTCGTAGCGCTCCAGGGCCGCCTCCTGTGCCGTGTCGACCGACTCCGCCGCCTGCCGCAGCATCGTGACGATGATGAGCACGACGACGCCGAGGATCGCCGCGTACATCGCATCGAGGACTGCGAGCAGCGGATCGACCGCACCGCCCGCGGGCAGCAGCCGGATGACGCCATAGGTGGCCGGAACGACGATCGTGTAGCCCGTCGCGACCGGAGCCGGCAGGGCGACCACCGCCGCGGTGGTCGCCACCGTGCAGATGTAGTAGAGCCAGGGCTCCGTGCCGTCGAGCTGCGCCGGATCCGCGACGAGGAACGGCCACGCGACCAACGCCGCGGCGTACAGCAGGGCGAAGGCGAGCGCCGCACCGCGCACCGCGACCTTCGTGATGGAGGCGATCGCCATCGCCACCATCGCGCCGTACAGCACGGCCATCAGTCCGGCACCGGCGCCGCTGATCAGCGCCGTGGACTGGTCCAGCGCCATCGGCAGCGTCTGGGCGCCGAACACGAGGCCGAACAAGCCGAGCGCCCGGCCCGACACCGTCTCGACCTGGGCCCGCGTGATCGCGGTCCGGCGGCGCGTGGCGAGTCGTGCGACCCGCCATTCAGCGGCGGGCATCCCCGCCTTCGCCCTCGAGCCCGGGCAGGATCCCGTCTTCGACCGCGCGGCGCAGGAGATCGACCTTCGTCGGGGCCGGTCGGCCCACCTCCACGTACTTCGCCCGGATCCGGTCGAGGTACTCCCGCGCGGTGGAGTGCGCGATGCCGAGCTGGAGCGCCACGAGCTTCAGCGGGAGGCCCGACGCGTAGAGGTGCAGCACGTCGCGCTCCCGGCGGCCCAGCTGCGCCTTCGCGAAGTCGCG
>DASUVU010000238.1:0-4397 GCA_036378815.1 Agromyces sp.
GTCGGCAAGCAGCTGCGGGATCGCCTGCGGATCGTGCAGCGCACCACGCGCGACCACTTCACGGCGATCGCCGACGAGCATCACCGCTCGCTGGCCGACTCGGTGCTCGCCGCGCAGAAGGCGGCCTCGATGTATGCGACCGAGCGCGACAAGCGGGTCACGGCGCTGCGGCGCGATCTCGAGCACGTCGATGCGCTCACGAAACGTGCTCGAGCCATCGACACCAGAGACGCGCGACCGGCGGGCACGGAGGACCGCGCCATCCGCGCCCGACAGCCGGCGCAGTCCCGGGTGGCGGCCGGCGAGCCCACGGTCGGGACGGCTCCCGCGTGACGATGCGGGTGCTGGAGGAGGCGCACGCGCTGCTCGAGGCCGCCGCCGCCGAGTACCGCGACGACGTCGAGGCCGTCCGCCTGCTCGAGGAGCATTCCACTCGGCTCGGCGAGCCCCTTCGGGTCGCCATCGCCGGAATGGTGAAGGCCGGGAAGTCGACGCTGCTGAACGCCATCATCGGCGAGGAGATCGCCCCGACGGACGCCGGCGAATGCACGAAGGTCATCACGTGGTATCGGCACGGCGCGACGCCCCGGATCACGATGCACCTCGTCGACGGAGGCACCCGGTCCCTCCCGATCCGCCGCGACGAGGGTCAGCTGGTCATCGACCTCGGCTCGACACCGGCGAGCGAGGTCGATCGGATCGAGGTGGAGTGGCCGTCGAAGCGGCTCGAGGAGGTCACGCTCATCGACACGCCGGGCATCGCCTCGCTGTCGACGGAGGTCTCCGCACGATCGGCGGCGTTCCTCACGCCGCGGGACTCGCCCTCCGAAGCCGATGCGATCGTGTACCTGATGCGCCACCTGCACTCCGCCGACCTGGGTTTCCTGTCCGCGTTCCGCGACACGTCCGTCGGCGCGTCCGAGACGGTCAACGCGATGGCGGTGCTGTCGCGAGCCGATGAGATCGGCGCCGGCCGAATCGACGCGCTGCTGTCCGCCCGCGCCATCGCCGAACGCTACCGCACCGACGGCGCACTGCGCTCCCTCGCCTTGGACGTCGTACCGATCGCCGGCCTCGTCGCGCAGTCGGCCCGCACCCTTCGCCAACGCGAGTACGACGCCCTCCGACAGGTCGCGCGCCTCGGACGAGACGCACGCGAACGGATGCTGGTCTCCGTGGATCGCTTCGCGCGCGCGGAAGCCGGCATCGACGTCTCCGCCGAGGACCGGCGCAGCCTGCTCGACCGATTCGGCATGTTCGGAATCCGGATGTCGGCCGTCGCCATTCGCTCGGGATGCAACGACTCGACCGATCTCGCCGACGAGCTCTACCGGCGGAGCGGGATGGAGGACCTGTGGCAGCTCGTCTCCGATCAGTTCCGATCCCGAGCGGACGCGCTGAAGACCCGCACGGTCCTGGCGGCCCTGAGCTCGCTCATCAGCCGCCGGCCGACCTCGAACGCGTCCGATCTCCTGAGCGCCATCGAGCGCCTGGAGGCGAACGCGCACGAGCTTCGCGAACTCCGCCTGCTCTCTGCGGCCCGCACCACCGGCATCGACCTGCCCGACGCCGACGCGGCCGAAGCGGAACGACTGATCGGCGGTGCGGGGACCTCGGCGACCCGTCGGCTCGGCCTCCCCGACGATGCCGGCGACGACGAGGTGCGCTCAGCCGCCGCGGCGGCACTGCAACGCTGGCGTGCGATGCTCGGCAGTCCCCTGCTCGACCGTGCCGCCGTCGAGGCGTGTCAGGTGGTGATCCGATCGTGCGAGGCCATCGTCATGGGCGTCGCACCCGCGTCAGTCGTGCGCAGCAAGCTGCGTCTCGTTCGGCATCCGGAACCATCGATGAGCCGATCTGACCACGCCGAACACCCACGCGACGATCGCGAGCAGGAGTCCGGCCAGCATCAGTAGCTCGGCGACCGCGCCCCAGTCGCCGATCGCGAGGAACGCCGTCGCCACGAGCACGACAGCGCCGTGGATGACCAGCACGGGCAGCTGCAGCCAGCGAGCTCCGCCACGGCGCTTGAGCATCATGCCGAGGAGCACGGCCTCGAGCACCACGACCAGTCCGAGCCCGGCGAGGCTCGCCCAGTAGACGAGATTGACGAGCGCCGCCACCTCCTCGTCGTCGTACCCGGGCGCGAGCCGGCCGATCGTCTCGGTGAGTTCGTCGTTCAGCGCATCGTGGGTCAGGAACGAGATGAGCACCGCGGACATCGACGCCACGAACGAGAGGAACCAGAGCGACCGAGCGATCCTGACCGCCTTCGGCATCGGGATCGTCCGAAGCACCGGGGGCTTCGTATCGTCGGACATCGCGGGACGTGGAGGAGGCGGTGGCGCGTCGTCGTCGCCGTCGCGTGGTGGCGAGAGCGGCATGCGCGGTGCCTCGCCCGAACCCCGCTCGCGAACGCCGTCGACCGGCGACCTGGATTCCGAATCCGCCATACCGAGAAATATACGGCAGGGCGCTGCGTGGCGAACGGGCGCCCCGCGCTACGCCGGATCCTGGCCGACCAGCCGTACCGTGAGCGAGTCGACGAGCGTCGCGATCGCGTCATCCGCCGCCCACCGCGCCGCCAGGCGCTGGAGCACCGCATCGAGCTCGGCGCGCGTCAGCCCCCCGACGAGCGTGAGACGGACGATGAGCTCGGGCCCCGCCAGGCGCGCGTCGGGGTCGCCCGCGGTGAGGTCGACTCCCAGCACGGCGAGCTCGGTGCCGATCGAGCGCGCGAAAGCGTCGCGCACGTCGGGAGAGTCGAACGGCGGATGCCACGGCTGCGACTGCGCGACCGCCCACACCGCGGGCCGGCGCAGCACGAACTCGGTTGGCGAGCCGGGGTCGAGCACGACGAGGTCCGTGCCGTCGGCGGCCGCCGCGAGCGCGACCCGCACTCCGTCGGCCGGCACGGGCCGGGACAGCGGGTTCCAGCGCGACATCGCCTCCACCGACGCGAAGACCGGCAGGACGCGTCGTCCGTCGGGGCCCTCGACCGTCACGATCGACAGCTCCTGGCTCTTGTCGACGGCGAGGCCGTGCGCACCGATCTCGGAGCCGACGGCCCCTCCTGAGCCTGTCGAAGGGTCGCCGAGTTCGGCGAGCAACGGGATCAGCAGGCGCGAGCGGCCGAACTCGGCGACCACATCGCCCTGACCGCCGTCGCCCGAACGGAATCGCCGCAGGGCGTCGCTGAGCGCCTCGGGGGCGCGTCCGTCGTCAGCGGCGTGAGCGTTCGGCTGGAACGATCGACCCGCCCACGGAACACCCGCAGAGTCGGCGCCCGCCGGAGACATCGGATCGGTGTCGCGACCCGCTGCCGCGGCATCCGCCGACTCACCGGTCGGGTCAGTATCCGGCGACATCCAGCGCCTCGGCCAGCGTGAACGCGCCGGCGTAGAGGGCCTTGCCGACGATGGCACCCTCGAGGCCCATCGGGACCAGCTCGCGCAGGGTCGCGATGTCATCGAGGCTCGCGACCCCGCCAGACGCGACCACCGGACGGTGGGTGCGATCCATGACCTGCCGCAGCAGGTCGAGGTTCGGACCCTGCAGGGTGCCGTCCTTCGTCACGTCGGTCACGACGTAGCGAGCCGTTCCGGCCTCCTCGAGGCGATCCATGACGGACCAGAGGTCGCCGCCGTCCTTCGTCCACCCGCGAGCGGCGAGGGTCGTGCCGCGAACGTCGAGCCCGACCGCGATGGACTCCCCGTACTGCGAGATGACGGATGCCGCCCACTCGGGATTCTCGAGCGCGGCCGTGCCCAGGTTGATGCGCTTCGCGCCGATCTCGAGGGCGTGCTCGAGCGATTCGTCATCGCGGATGCCGCCCGAGAGCTCGACGTTCACGCCGCGCACCTGCCGGATGACCTTCTTGAGGATCCCGGCGTTGGAGCCGCGGCCGAAGGCGGCGTCGAGGTCGACGAGGTGGATCCAGTCGGCACCCTGGTCGGCCCAGTCCACGGCCGCGTCGACGGGGTCGCCGTAGCTCGTCTCGGTGCCCGCCTCGCCCTTGGTCAGGCGCACGGCCTTGCCGCCGGCCACGTCCACTGCGGGAAGCAGCACAAGACGGGGCATGTTGTTGAACTCACTCATCACTGTCCTCGATTCGGTGGCGATACGTCACCACGGCCGACAGTCACAACATCGTAGTCGCGTTGCACACTCGCGGTCGGCGGGTGGTGCCACGCATTCAGTCGAGCGAACGCAGCCAGTTCGCGAGCAGTCGGATGCCGGCATCCGATGACTTCTCGGGATGGAACTGCGTCGCCGACAGCGGGCCGTTCTCGACCGCGGCGAGGAATCGGCCGCCGTGCTCGGCCCACGTGAGCTTCGGCTCGGGGAACGGCGGCATCACCTCCAGGTGCCAGTCCTGGGCGGCGAAGGAGTGCACG
>DASUVU010000239.1:0-10523 GCA_036378815.1 Agromyces sp.
GTACTCGACCGTCTCCGAGCGCCTGCGCACGAAGCCCGCCGTGCTCAGCTGCTGAGTGACCGTCGTGGTCTTCTCCGCTGGGACCTCCAGGAGCGCGCCCTCATCGCGGAGCTCTCGGAGGTGGTCGACTCGCGGTACGACGACCATGAGGCGCCCGTGCGGACGCAGGATTCGAGCGAACTCGCTCGGATTGCGTGGGGCGAACACGTTGAGGATGACGTCGGCAGAGACGTCGCGCAGGGGGAGTGGGCGCCACAGATCCAGCACGACCCCCGTGGCGTCGGGCGTGCTGCGCAGTGCCGCACGCACCGCGTCGGGGGAGCGGTCGGCGAGTAGGACGTGCGCCTGCGGGACACGTGCGGCGATGTGCGCGGCGTAGTACCCCGTGCCGCAGCCGAGGTCGGCGACACGAGGCTCCGCCGATGCGGACGAGACGGCCGCAGCGCCCACCGCGTCGGCCAGGACGTCCGCGATCGGACGGTATGCACCACTGCCCAGAAGTGCTGCGCGATCGGAGAGCATGGCCCGGTCGTCGCCGATGGTCCGTGGCGCCTTCGGTGGCAGGAGGGTGAGGAAACCGTGCTTCGACCGATCGAAGCGGTGCCCATGATCGCAGCCGTAGACGCGCTCATCGACGGCCGAAAGGTCGGCGAAGCAGTTCGGGCACCGGAGCCACGTCGAGTCGATCGACATCAGCCCGGTGCCCGATGCTGCGGCGCCGCGGATCAGTGGTGCTGCTGCGTGGAGTGCGCGGCCTCGAGTTCACCCCTCGTGACGGGCGCGATGCGGTCCTCGAAGAACCAGCGCGACATGCCGGCGCGGAATCGCTGGCCCACCGTGATCTTGCCGCGGGCGTTCGGACGGATCATGAGCGGCTGGTACGAGTTGTAGCTCACGAGGCGCCAACGCTCGTACTCGTCGAGCGGTTGGTGCACCTCGATGAACTCGCCACCTGGGAGCTTCACGATTCGGCCCGACTCGTAACCGTGAAGCACGATCTCGCGGTCCTTCTTCTGCAGCGCGAGGCAGACGCGCTTCGTGATGAAGTAGGCGATGATCGGCCCGATGATCACGATGGCCTGAAGGGCGTGGATGACGCCCTCCATGGTGAGGTGGAAATGCGTCGCGATGAGGTCGGACGATGCCGCGGCCCACAGACCGGCGTAGAAGGTCACGCCCGCCGCACCGATCGCCGTGCGCGTCGGCGCGTTGCGCGGACGGTCGGCGATGTGGTGCTCGCGCTTGTCGCCCTTGATCCAGGCCTCGATGAACGGGTACAGCACGACGAGCAGGATGAAGATGCCGATGGCGATGAGTGGCACGAGGATGTTGAACGACCATGTGCGGTCGAGCCACACGAACTCCCAGCCCGGCGGAATCAGACGCAGGGCACCGTCTGCGAAGCCGATGTACCAGTCGGGCTGCGTACCGGCGGAGACGGGTGAGGGGTCGTACGGCCCGTAGTTCCAGATCGGGTTGATCGTGAAGAGCGCTGCGATGAGCGAGACGACGCCCCAGATGAGGAACATGAAGCCGCCGGCCTTCGCCGCGTAGATCGGCAGGATGGGCGGGCCGACCGAGTTCGTCGGCTCACGTCCGGGACCGGCGAACTGCGTGTGCTTGTGGATGAACACGTAGCCCACGTGGACGGCGATGAGGGCGACCACGAGTGCCGGCAGCAGCAGGATGTGCAACGTGTAGAGGCGTCCGACGATGGCGGTGCCCGGGAACTCCCCGCCGAAGAAGAGGAACGAACTCCAGGTGCCGATGATCGGCATGCCCTTGAGCATTCCGTCGATGATGCGGAGGCCGTTGCCCGAGAGCAGGTCGTCGGGGAGCGAGTAGCCGGTGAAGCCCTCGGCCATCGCGAGGATGAACAGGATGAACCCGAACACCCAGTTGATCTCGCGGGGCTTGCGGAACGCACCGGTGAAGAACACGCGGAGCATGTGCAGACCGATGGCGGCCACGAAGAGCAGCGCAGCCCAGTGGTGCATCTGGCGGATGAAGAGCCCACCGCGGATATCGAACGAGATGTCGAGGGTCGACGCCATGGCGACCGACATCTCGACGCCCTTCAGCGGCACGTACGAGCCGTCGTAGTGGACCGAAGCCATCGACGCCTGGAAGAAGAACGTGAGGAAGGTACCCGACAGCAGGATGATGATGAAGCTGAACAGGGCGACCTCACCGAGGAGGAACGACCAGTGGTCGGGGAATGCCTTGCGGCCGAGTCCCTTGATCGCGACGGC
Organism: Agromyces sp.; assembly: GCA_036378815.1. Classification (GTDB taxonomy): domain Bacteria; phylum Actinomycetota; class Actinomycetes; order Actinomycetales; family Microbacteriaceae; genus Agromyces. The sequence goes on from DASUVU010000239.1 coordinate 2,253, forward strand.
GAGGCCCGTACGGTCGTTGACGTACTCGGACGCCGCCGCCGTGAAGGTGCGCTTTGCGGGCGCGGGCGATTGTGTCGGTGCGGTGGTCAATTGCGCTCCCAGAAGCTCGGGCCGACGGGTTCGGTGAAGTCGCTCTGCGCGACGAGGTACCCCTCGTCGTCGACGGCGATCGGCAGCTGCGGCAGTGGGCGCTTGGCCGGGCCGAAGATGACCTCGCAGTGGTTCGCCACGTCGAACTGCGACTGGTGGCATGGGCAGAGCAGGTGGTGGGTGTGCTGTTCGTACAGCGCCACGGGGCATCCGACGTGAGTGCAGATCTTCGAGTACGCGACGATGCCGTCGTACGACCACGACGTGCGGTCGGGCGCCTCGTTCAGCTCACTCGGGTCGAGGCGCATCAGCAGCACGGCCGCCTTCGCCTTCTCTTCGAGCCTGCTTCCGTGCTCGAGGTCGTTGAGGCCCTCGGGGATGACGTGGAACGCGCTGCCGATCGTCACGTCGGAGGCCTTGATCGGCACGCCGGATGGGTCGAGCGTGAGTCGAGTGCCCTGTGCCCACATGGTGTGGCTGAGCAGTTCGACGGGGAGTTGGTCTTGCGGAGCGAGTCCGCGGAAGAGCACGACCGCCGGCAGCGGGACCGCGAGCAGCGCGCCGATGAGGCTGTTGCGGATGATGGTGCGGCGGGAGAAGCCGGACTCCTCATCGGCCTCCTGCATGACCTCGACGGCGCCCTGCTGGGTGGCCTGGCTGCCACTGATGGGGTGTCGGATGTCGATGGCCTCGGCCGACGTCATGAGCGACTTGCCCCAGTGCACGGCGCCGAATCCGATGCCGAGGAGCGCGAGGGCGATTCCGAGGCCCACGAACATGTTGTTCAGGCGGACTGCGCCGACATCGTTCGATTCGATCGGGAACAGCATGTAGGCCGCGATGGCCCAGACGCTGCCGAGCACGGACAGGTAGAACAGTGTGTAGACCGTGCGCTGGGCGCGCTTCTGCCGCTTCGGGTCTTCGTCGGTGACACGCGGACGATGCGGCTCGAAGCCGGGATTCGTGAAGGCGTCGTGGGGAATGACCGCTGTGCCGGTCGAGCCGGCGAACTCCTGCGCGGCGTGCGACGAGTCTGCAGCGGCGAGCTCAGTGCCGCTGTGGTCGTCCTGTGCCATGGTTCTCCTCTTTCGGGTACTTCGATGCCGAACGCGCTAGTTGGACTTCGCCGTGATCCACACGGTGATCGCGACGATGGCGCCGAGACCGAAGATCCAGATGAACAATCCCTCTGCGACGGGGCCGAGCGAGCCGAGCTCGAAACCGCCGGGAGAGCGGTTGTCCTGGATGTACTGGAGGTACGTGATGATGTCGCGCTTGTCTTCGGGCGTGATGTTCAGGTCGTTGAAGACCGGCATGTTCTGCGGACCGGTGACCATGGCCTCGTAGATGTGGACGCCCGAGACATCGGTCAGCGGGGGAGCGAACTTGCCCTCGGTGAGCGCACCACCTGCTCCGGCGACGTTGTGGCACATCGCGCAGTTGATGCGGAAGAGCTCCGCACCGTTGGCCGCGTCTCCGCCGCCGTTGACGAGGTGGTCGGCAGGGATGTCGGGGCCAGGGCCGAGCGATGCGACGTAATAGGCCAGCTGCTTGACCTGCTCGTCGGTGAACTGCGGCGGCTTCTGCTGGGCCTGCGGACCCTGCATCTGCATCGGCATGCGACCGGTGCCGACCTGGAAGTCGACGGATGCCGCACCGACGCCGATGAGGCTCGGGCCGCTCCCGGTGCCCTGCGCCTCGAGGCCGTGGCACGTGGCGCAGTTCGCCTGGAACAGCTTCTTGCCCTCGTCGATGGTCTGCTGCGACGTCGGTTCAGCCTCCGCCTGGGCGGCGGTGCCGGTGTTCAGCGCCGCGTACGCTCCGCCGGTGAACACGAGGCCGAGTGCCAACAGCGCGACGGTGGCGAGCGGGTGCCGGCGACCGGTGCGCCGCTTCGAGCGATTCATTGAGTTCTTCCTGTTCACGGGCATGCTGTGCTGGCGCTCCTGATGCGGGTTACCTGAGGACGTAGATGACAAGGAACAGGCCGATCCAGACGACATCCACGAAGTGCCAGTAGTAGGAGACGACGATCGCACTGGTCGCCTCGCGGTGACCGAAGTTCTTGACCGCGAACACCCGCCCGATCACGAGGAGGAAGGCGATCAGACCGCCGGTGACGTGAAGACCGTGGAAGCCGGTCGTGAGATAGAAGGCCGAGCCGTACGAATTCGAATCCATGGCGATGCCCTCGGTGACGAGCTGGGCGTACTCCCAGATCTGACCGGCGACGAAGACGGCACCCATCGCATAGGTGAGGAAGAACCACTCGACCATGCCCCACTGCGTGGGCTTCCACCCGGTCGCGTACGGCTGGAGGCGCTCCGCGGCGAAGACACCGAACTGGCACGTGAACGATGACAGAACGAGGATGATCGTGTTCGTCAGCGCGTACGGGAAGTTCAGCCGATCGGCCTCGAACGCCCACAGCTCGGGCGACGTGGATCGCAGCGTGAAGTAGATCGCGAACAGGCCTGCGAAGAACATGACCTCGCTGCCGAGCCACACGATCGTGCCCACTGCAACGGTGTTCGGTCGCTTGATCACGGGCGCGCTCGCCTGGAAAGTCATAGAGGTGCTCGTCACGCTCCCCATTATGGCCGAAATCCGAGTCGAGTTTTGGCCAACCGGGGGAGTCGTGTCGCACCACCTCAGGTAAGGATCGCCTAAGTGTCGGTGTGGAAGTGCCGTGAATCCGCCCGGAATCTGCTCGATAGGATCGAGCCATGCCCGACTCCCGCTCCTGGCCGACCATCATCTCCGCGCTCCTCGACGGGGAAGACCTCAGCGTTTCGGACGCGGCGTGGTGCATGGAGCAGGTCATGACGGGCTCGGCCACTCCCGCACAGCTCGCGGCGTTCCTCGTCGGACTGCGCGTGAAGGGGGAGACCGTCGACGAGATCGTCGGCTTCCGCGACGCCGTGCTCGAGCACGCCGTGCCGCTTCCGGTCGATCCCATGGCGCTCGACATCGTCGGAACCGGGGGAGACCGGGTTGGCACGGTCAACGTCTCCACGATGGCGTCGATCGTGTGCGCGGCATCCGCCGTTCCGGTGATCAAGCACGGCAACCGTGCCGCCAGCTCGGCGTCGGGTTCGTCCGACGTGCTCGCAGCGCTCGGGTTCGACCTCACCCTGCCGCCCCAACGGGTGGCGGAGGTCCTCGACGAGGCCGGCATCACGTTCGCGTTCGCGGCTGCGTTCCACCCTGGGTTCCGGCACGCCGCCGCCGTCCGTTCCGAACTCGGCGTGCCGACCGTGTTCAATTACCTCGGGCCGCTCTGCAACCCCGCTCGACCCGAGGCGTCGGCCGTCGGCGTGGCGCATCTCGACCGGGTGCCGCTCTTCGTCGGCGTGTTCCAGACCCGTGGTGCGACCGCGCTGGTCTTCCGCGGCGATGACGGCCTCGACGAGCTCACGACCACCGGGCACAGCCACGTCTGGGAGGTCTCGCGCGGCACCGTGAAGGAGCACGACCTCGACCCCCGGGAGCTCGGCATCCAGCGAGCCGATCTCTCCGACCTCATCGGTGGCGACGCCGACCACAACGCCGAGATCGTGCACCGCGTGCTCGCAGGCGAACGGGGACCCGTGCGCGACATCGTGGTGCTGAATGCGGCCGCCGGCCTCGTCGCCTTCGAGCTCGCGAAGGATCCCAGCCAGTTCCAGCGGGCGATCCTCGACCGCTTCCGCGACAAGATGGCCGTCGCCGAGGAGGCCATCGACAGTGGCGCCGCCGCGCGCAAGCTCGAGGAGTGGATCCAGGCGACGAGGGCCTGACCGCGGCATCCCGAGACGACGAACGGCCCCGCGTGCACCGCGGGGCCGTTCGCGTCGTTCGCTCAGCCGTGCGACACGTCCTCGTCGACCCAGTCGAAGGTCTTCGAGACGGCCTTCTTCCACAGGCGGAGCTGACGCGCCCGCTCGGCCTCGTCCATCTGCGGCTCCCAGCGGGAGTCCTCCTGCCAGTTCGCACGCAGTTCATCGAGCCCCGACCAGAATCCGACGGCGAGACCGGCCGCATACGCGGCGCCGAGCGCCGTGGTCTCTGCGACGACCGGGCGTACGACCGGCACGCCCAGGATGTCGGCCTGGAACTGCATGAGCGTGTTGTTCGCGATCATGCCGCCGTCGACCTTGAGTTCCGTGAGGTCGATACCCGAGTCGGCATTGACGGCCTCGACCACCTCCGCGGTCTGGAACGCCGTCGCCTCGAGCGCGGCCCGCGCGATGTGCCCCTTGTTCACGTACCGCGTGAGGCCGACGAGGGCTCCACGTGCGTCGGGTCGCCAGTAGGGAGCGAACAGTCCCGAGAACGCCGGCACGAAGTATGCACCACCGTTGTCTTCGACGGTCTTCGCGAGCGTCTCCACCTCGGGCGCGCTCGAGAAGAGGCCGAGATTGTCGCGCAGCCACTGGATCAGAGAACCCGTGACGGCGATGGATCCCTCGAGCGCGTAGTGGGGCTTGTCATCGCCCAGCTTGTAGCCCAGCGTCGTGAGCAGTCCGTTCTTCGAGTGCACGATCTCTTCACCGGTGTTGAAGATGAGGAAGTTCCCGGTGCCATAGGTGTTCTTCGACTCGCCAGCGTCGAAGGCGGCCTGACCGAACGTGGCCGCCTGCTGGTCGCCGAGGATGCCCGCCACCGGCACCTCGCGCAACAGGCTCGACGGTTCGACGGTGCCGTACACCTCGGAGGAGGCCCTGATCGCGGGCATCATGGATCGCGGAACCCCGAACGCGGCCAGGATGTCGTCGCGCCATTCGAGGGTCTCGAGGTCCATGAACATCGTGCGGCTCGCGTTGGTGACATCGGTCGCGTGCACGCCGCCGTCGGTGCCACCGGTGAGATTCCACAGCACCCAGCTGTCTGTCGTACCGAAGAGCAGGTCGCCCGCCTCGGCCTTCGCGCGAGCCCCCTCGACGTTCTCGAGGATCCAGACGATCTTCGTGCCCGAGAAGTAGGTCGCGAGCGGAAGGCCCACGTCCTGCTTGAAGCGCTCGACGCCGCCGTCGGCGGCCAGCCGGTCGACGATGGGCTGGGTTCGGGTGTCCTGCCAGACGATGGCGTTGTAGACGGGCTCGCCGGTGTTCTTGTCCCACACGACGGCCGTCTCGCGTTGGTTCGTGATGCCGACCGCCGCGATGTCGTGCCGAGTCAGATCTGCCTTGCCGAGCGCCTGGCCGATCACCTCGCGCGTATTCCGCCAGATCTCCATCGGGTCGTGTTCGACCCAGCCTGCCTTGGGGAAGATCTGCTCGTGCTCGAGCTGTCCGGATGCGACGATCGATCCCTTCTTGTCGAAGATGATCGCGCGCGATGACGTCGTGCCCTGGTCGATCGCCAGGATGTAGTCAGCCATGACTTCCTCTCAATGTTGCGGATGACCCGCCGACTCCACCCCGGCGGGCACGGGTGTTCCAAGTGCGGAAAATGACGCGGGGCCGGCCCTCACGGACCGGCCCCGCCGGATGATCAGGTGAGAAGTGGCAGCAGCGGGATCGCAGCCCAACCGGCGATCAGGCCGCCGATGATCGGGCCGACCACGGGAACCCACGAGTACGCCCAGTCCGACGAACCCTTGCCCTTGATGGGCAGGAACGCGTGCGCGATGCGGGGACCGAGGTCGCGGGCCGGGTTGATCGCGTACCCGGTAGGACCACCGAGGGACACGCCGATACCGATCACGAGCAGCGCCACGGGGAGGGCTCCGAGCGCGGCCAGGCCGCCCTCACCCTGCCGACCGCCACCGAAGCCGATGACGACGAACACCAGCACGAACGTGCCGATGATCTCGGTGACGAGGTTCCACCCGTAGTTGCGGATGCCGGGGCCCGTCGAGAACGTGCCGAGCTTGGGCGCCGGGTCGGGCTCCTCGTCGAAGTGCTGCTTGTACGCGAGCCACACGACCACCGCGCCGATGATCGCACCGATCATCTGGGCGAGTATGTAGGCCGACACCGACAAGGCATCGACGGGCACGGTGAGACCGGCGCCGGCATTGCCGAATTCGGTGGCGCCATTCGCGACGAGGCCGAGCGTGACCGCCGGGTTGATGTGCGCGCCTGATGCGTAGGCGACGATGACGCCGGAGAAGACCGCGAGGCCCCAGCCGATCGTCACCATGAGGAACCCGCCGTTGAAGCCCTTCGTCTTCGCGAGGGCGACGTTGGCGACGACGCCGCAACCGAGGAGCACCAGCATCGCCGTACCCACCAGCTCGGAGAGGAATAACCTCCAGAGATCGTCCACGTTGACCATCCATCCTTTTCGCTTGGCCCCAAGGGCTTCGCCCGGGGCGGAACAAGCCCACACTACTCACAGGGGACCCTCAGGCGGAACGGCGCGCGGGAATTCGGCTCGGCCACTTCCGGCCGGGCTCTGCTGCAGCGTAGGTTGGCGGGGAGCGCTGCGTCGGCGTCGTTGCACGGGTTGCTCGACGTGCGGCAGCCATGGGAAAGGGATGCCCGTGAAGAAGATCATCAACGATCCGAAACGTGTCGTCGACGAGTCGGTCGCCGGGTTCGGCCTGGCGCATGCCGACATCCTGCGCGTCGAGATGGATCCGATCCACGTCGTTCGTGCCGACGCCCCAGTCGCCGGAAAGGTGGGGATCGTCAGCGGCGGCGGAAGCGGACACGAACCACTGCATGCGGGGTTCGTGGGCTTCGGGATGCTCGACGCGGCCGTGCCGGGGGCCGTGTTCACCTCGCCCACGCCCGACCCGATCCTCGCGGCCACGAAGGCCGTCGACGGCGGAGCCGGAGTGCTGCACATCGTGAAGAACTACACCGGCGACGTGTTGAACTTCGAGACGGCTGCCGACCTCGCCGGCGCCGACGGCATCGAGGTGCGAGCGGTGGTGACCAACGACGACGTCGCCGTAAAGGACTCCCTGTACACGGCAGGGCGCCGCGGCGTCGGCGGTACGGTCCTCGTGGAGAAGATCGCCGGCGCGCGCGCGGAGGCCGGTGGATCACTCGACGAGGTCGCAGAGGTGGCCGAACGCGTCAACGCGAATGCACGTTCGATGGGCATCGCGCTCACGCCGTGCACCGTTCCGCACGCGGGCGAGCCGAGCTTCACTCTGGCCGACGACGAGATCGAGATCGGCATCGGCATCCACGGCGAACCCGGCCGCGAGCGCATCAAGCTCGAGCCTGCCGATGCGCTCGTCGACCGGATGCTCGGACCGATCCTCGACGACCTTCCGTACTCGAGCGGCGAGCGCACGCTGCTGTTCGTGAACGGCATGGGCGGCACACCGCTCATCGAGCTCTACATCGCGTATCGGCGCGCCGTGGAGGTGCTCGAGGAGCGCGGCATCGAGATCGCCCGATCGCTCGTGGGCAACTACATCACGTCGCTCGAGATGCAGGGCATGTCGATCACCCTGCTGAAGCTCGACGACGAGATGATCGAGCTGTGGGATGCACCCGTGCAGACCGCGGCACTTCGGTGGGGACGATAGGGGAGTCGGCGTGGGACTGGACATCACCTGGGCGGTGGATTGGGTCAGGCGGAGTGCAGACGTGGTCGCCGAGCATCGCGTCGAGCTGATCCGGCTCGATCGCGAGATCGGCGACGGCGATCACGGCGAGAACATGGATCGCGGCTTCCAGGCCGTGCTCCCGAAGCTCGACGACCTCCCCGCCGGATCCACCCCCGGTGATGTGCTGAAGCTCGTGGCGACGACCCTGATCTCCACGGTCGGCGGCGCAGCCGGACCCTTGTACGGCACGGCCTACCTGAAGGGGGCGGTCGCGGCCGGATCATCCACGTCGCTCGACGGCAAGGCGATCGCCGCCGTTCTCGCAGCTGCGCGCGATGGCATCGTGCTTCGGGGCAAGGCCGAGTCCGGCGACAAGACCATGGTCGATGCATGGACTCCTGCGGTGGACGCGGCCGAGGGCGCGGCCTCCGATGGGGCGGATGCCGCGGCTGTGCTCTCGGCTGCAGCATCCGCTGCCTGGGCGGGTGCGGAGGCGACCGAACCGCTCGTCGCCCGAAAGGGACGGGCGAGCTATCTGGGGGAGCGCTCCGCGGGTCACCGCGATCCCGGGGCGCAGTCGACCGCCCTGCTCCTGCAGGCCGCGGCCGACACGGCAGCCGCTGCGGCGGGGGCGTGAGGTGGGGACCCCGGGAAAAGTCGGCGTCGTCTTCGTCTCGCACTCCGCACAG
>DASUVU010000240.1:0-14204 GCA_036378815.1 Agromyces sp.
GTCGGCGGTGCAGCATCCGCTCACAACACTCGACGCCTGCGTGGAGGTCACGCGACGCACGCTCGCACTGCAGCAGGGGCCGACCGTGCTCGTGGGCCACAGCTTCGGGGGCACGATCATCAGCGAGGCGGGCATCGATCCCGTCGTGTCGGCACTCGTCTACGTCGCGGCGCGCGGCCCCGACGCGGGCGAGGACTACGCCGCGTTGGCGAAGACGTATCCGAGCCCGCCCGCCAGCGCCGGGTTGGAGTGGTCGAGCGGCTACGGCAGGCTGAGCGAAGACGCCTTCCTCGAGGACTTCGCGAACGGCGTCTCCGCGGAGCGGGCCCGTACGCTCTACGCCGTCCAGGGCCCGATCTCCGACGCGCTCTTCTCCGGCAGGACCTCGCAGGCTGCGTGGCGCGAGAAGCCGTCGTGGTACGCCGTCTCGACCGAGGACCGCACCATCGACCCGGGACTCGAGCGCTACCTGGCCGAGCGGATGGGAGCGACGACGGTCGAGATCCGTGCGGGTCACCTGTCGCTCGTCTCCCATCCTGGCGAGGTCGCGTCGCTGATCTTGGCGGCGGCCGGGCGGGCCGGCGGATAGTCAGGCCCGGTGCCGCTGTCGCACGATCTCCGCGGACACCCGGGTGATCAGCTCGTACGGCACGGGCTTCGCGTAGGGGAAGTTCACCGAGTCGGTCTTCGCCCGGAACGGGGCGATCTCCTCCTCGAGCGCACCGTCGAGGCGCGGCACCGGGTAGAGCCCGACGTGATGCTTCCAGCCCGCGAAGTGGATCGCGTAGCGGCCGCCGAGCATGACCGCAGCGATGCCGTACCGCATCTTCTCGGCACCGTCGGGCACTCCGGCATGGATCGCCGCGCGCACGTGCTCGAGCACCTCGCGCACGTCGTCGGGGAACGTCGCCAGGTACTCATCGACGGTCTGCGGACCCTTGGCAGCCACGTGTGCAGCCTACAACACTGAACCGAATGGTTCAACGTTTCGATCGAGCCGCGTGCCACGATGGGCGGATGACCACGCCCGACCTCCGCCTCGTTCCGAAGTCCGATGCCGAGACCGCCGCCTGGCTCCCGGTCGCCATGTCTGCGTACGAAGCAGCGCGCATTCACGCGGGCGACTCGGCCGAGCAGGCCGCCGCCGCGAGACGACTCTCGGAGGAGCAGTTCTTCCCGGGCGGTCACCTCGTCGATGGCCACTTCCTGTTCACGGTCGTTGCCGACGGCGAGGACGCCGGATGGCTCTGGATCGGCCCGTCGAGCGACACCTCGAGCTGGTGGGTCTGGGACATCGCCGTGCACGAGGCGTTCCGCGGGCGCGGGATCGGACGCGCGACCATGCTGCTCGCCGAAGACGTCGCCCGCTCGCAGGGCGCGAAGTCCATCCGGCTCAACGTCTTCGCCTACAACACGCCGGCGATCCGGCTCTACGACGGGCTCGGCTACGAGACCGCGTCGCTGCACAAGCAGAAGCTCCTCTAGTCGGCGGCTCGGCGGCGCGCTGCCTCCGCCCGGCGCAGCAACAGCTGTCGTTCGCGCTCGTTCGCCGTCATCGCCGCTGCTCGCTCGAATTCCGCCGCCGCTTCGACACCCCGACCGTCCCGCTCGTAGAGGTCTCCGCGCACGCTCGGCACGAGGTGGTAGCCGCGCAGGGCGGGCACGTCGTCGAGTTGGTCGAGCAGCGCGAGCCCGGCGGCGGGACCGCGCGCCCGTCCGAGCGCCACGGCCCGGTTGACCTCGGCGACGGGGGAGCCGGTGCGATGCCCGAGCTGCTCGTAGAGCTCGGCGATGCGGTCCCAGTCGGTGTCGTCCACGGATGCCGCGCGGGCGTGCTCCGCGGCGATCGCCGCCTGCAGCGCATACGGGCCCGCCTGCGCATCGGAGCGGGCGGCGGTGCGGAGTGCGTCGGCGCGGGCGAGGGCGTCGAGCCCGCGGCGGATGCGTGCGGCATCCCATCGCCCTCGGTCCTGGGCCTCGAGCAGAATCGGCTCACCGTCGGTTCCGACTCGCGCGGCGAGCCGTGACGACTGCAGTTCCATGAGCGCCGACAATCCGTGCACCTCGGGGTCGTCGGGCACGAGCGCCGTGAGGATGCGACCGAGCCGCACGGCCTCGTCGCAGAGCGCGGGACGCATCCAGTCGTCGCCCTGGGTGGCGGAGTACCCTTCGTTGAACAGCAGGTAGACCACGCCGAGCACGGTCTCGAGCCGTTCTCCGCGCTCGGGTCCGGTCGGCTCCTCGATCGCCGCGCCGGCCTCGGCGAGCGTGCGCTTCGCGCGCGAGACCCGCTGCGCGATGGTGGCCTCCGGCGCGAGGTAGGCCCGCGCGATCTCGCGGGTCGTGAGACCGGCGACGAGCTTCAGCGTGAGCGTGGTCTGCGCCTCGGGTGTGAGCGCCGGGTGGCAGCAGATGAACATGAGCCGCAGCACGTCGTCCTCGACGTGGTCGATGCCGGCGGCGGGATCCTGGTCGACCGCCTCCGAGAGCTCGCGGGCGAGGGCCGCCGCGGTCTGGTCGGTTCGCGCACGACGCCGGAACGCGTCGACCGCACGTCGTTTCGCCGTCGTCATGAGCCACGCTCCCGGGTTGTCGGGGATGCCGGTGGTCGGCCACTGCGCGAGCGCCGCGACGATCGCGTCCTGGGCGAGATCCTCGGCGAGTGCCACGTCGCGCACGATGCGCACGAGCGCGGCGATGAGCCGCGTCGACTCGAGCCGCCAGACGGCCTCGATCGCGGCGTGCGTGGTCTCGTCGCTCACGCGAGCATGAGACCACGCGCGCCGCGGTCGCGCAACCGTGGTCAGAACTCGGCGATCTGCCGGATCTCGACGCTGCCCTCGAAGCCGGGCCAATTGTCCTTGTGGATCTGCATCAGCCGCCGCCCGAGCTCGAGCGCCTCCTCGCGCGAGCGCACCTCGATGACGGCATATCCGCCCACGAGTTCCTTCGCCTCGGTGAACGGCCCGTCGACGGCCTTGATGTTCCCGTCGACGAGCGACACGATCGCACCGGTCGAACTGGGCAGCAGGCCCTGGCTGTCGACGAGCACGCCGTTCGCCCGACCCCATCGGTCGTACTCGGCCATCGCCTCGTAGACGGCCGGCGGCGTCTCGCCGTTCGACTCACTGGACTTCATCAGGCACATGTAACGCATGGGATCCCTCCTCGGTGCGGCGTGCTCCGTCGGCTCGCCCTCACGATAGCGTCGGCGGCCCGACGCCTTTCTCGACACGGCGCGAGAAGATTTCTGCGGCCGATGTCGAGAAGGGATGCCGCGCGGCGACGCCAGGGTGAACGACCCGATCGATCGACCGGGTCACGACCGGAAGGAACACACCATGGACATTCGCATCGACTCCGCGACACGCGAACGACCCGCACCGATCAGCACCCGTTCGCGCGCTCACGCGGCCGATCCGCTGACCCGCGCACTGGTCACGGCCGGCATCGTGGCGGGGCCGCTCTTCGTCGTCATCGGCGTCGTGCAGGTACTCACCCGCGAGGGCTTCGACCTGACGCGGCATCCGCTCAGCCTGCTCTCGCTCGGTCAGCTGGGCTGGATCCAGATTGCGAACTTCATCGTCGCGGGCGTGCTCATGCTCGCGTTCGCGATCGGCGCGCGCCGGAGCCTCGGCGATGGACCCGGCCGAGTGTGGGTGCCCATGCTGTTCGCGTTCTACGGTGTCGGCCTCGTGCTCGGTGGTGCCTTCACCGCCGACCCGGCCCTCGGCTTCCCGATCGGCACGCCCGACGGCTACCCGACCGAGTGGACCTTCCATGGCGGGGTGCACGCGTTCGCGGCACCGCTCGCGTTCCTCTCGCTCGTCGGGGTGACGTGGGTCGCTGCGCGACGCCTCGCATGGGAAGGCCACCGGGCTGCGGCGGCCTGGTCGCGCGTCATCGGCGTGGCGTGCCTGCTGCTCTGCCTGCCGTTCGGGCCGGCGATGAGTGTCCGCCTCTTCGTGGGCGTCGCGCTCGGGTTCGCCTGGATCACGGCGTACGGCATCTCGCTGCTCCGCGTTCGCTGAGCGAACCTGCGCCGACGCGGCCGCGTTACGCCGTGCGACGCACGGTTACGCCGCGGGTCACGGGAGGTCGCCGCCCGAGCAGGCTCGCCGGTAGCTTCGGGTCTCCGACCTTCCGACCCGCGAGGAGCTGCCATGACGGCGACAGTCGCCACCCCGCTCGAGGCGTCCGTTCACTCGGGCGCCATCGGCGACGGTGCTGCGGCCGCGCCGATCACGTTCCACGGCGTTGGCCGGGCGTTCGGGCCGGCCGGTACCGCCCGTCCAGTGCTCCGCGACATCGAGCTCGAGGTCGCTGCGGGCGAGATCGTCGCGATCCTCGGGCCGAGCGGATGCGGCAAGTCCACGCTCCTGCGCATCGCCGCGGGACTCGACGAGCCGTCGAGCGGCGAGGTCGTGATCGACGGAACCCCGGTGGCGCCCTACGACCGACGCTCGGCCGTCGGATTCCAGGAGCCTCGCCTGCTCCCATGGCGCAGCGTCGCCCGCAACGTGGCCCTCGGCCTGCCGCGCGGCACCTCGCGGGACGCGCGCGACGCCCAGGTCGCGCGACTGCTGCAGCTCGTGGGCCTGGCGGACTTCGCCGACCACCGGCCGCACGAGATCTCGGGCGGCATGGCGCAGCGCACCTCGCTCGCCCGCGCACTCGCCCGGAACCCCGAGGTCCTGCTGCTCGATGAGCCGTTCGGCGCGCTCGACGCGCTCACACGGCTGAAGATGCAGGACCTCCTCCTCGACGTGCACGCCGCCGAACCGACGACGGTGCTGCTCGTCACCCACGACGTCGACGAGGCGCTGCAGCTCGCCGACCGCGTCATCCTGCTCGGGCCCGACGGCGAGGAGCCGGGCGCGGTCATCCGGCAGACGGTCGTCGTGCCGGGCCGTCGCCCGCGCGACCGAGGTTCCGCGGAACTCGCCGAGCTCCGCGGGCGTCTGCTCGACGGTCTCGGCATCGATCGCCACGGCAGCGCCCGGGGCGTCGAGACGACGACCACCATCCCGCACTACCCGTACTGACGGCGCCACAGCACTCCGCCGTCGCACACCCATCAAGGAGCCCAGATGATCACGACCCGCACCCCGTTCCTCCGATCCGCGCTCGTCGCGGGCGCTGCCGCCGCCGCACTGCTCCTGTCGGGCTGCGTGGCCGGCGAGGGCCAGGCCGCAGAGGCCGAGCCCACGGCATCCGGTGAGGCCGTCTCGCTCGAGGGCCAGACGCTCAACATCGACTTCGCCACCTACAACCCGCTGAGCCTCATCATCAAGGACCAGGGATGGCTCGAAGACGCCGGCCTGACGGTCAACTGGGTGCAGTCGGCCGGATCGAACAAGGCCAACGAGGCGCTGCGTGCCGGCGCCATCGACGTCGGCTCGACGGCGGGGTCGGCTGCGCTGCTCGCCCGTTCGAACGGCTCGCCCATCCAGGTCATCGACATCTACTCGCAGCCCGAATGGGCTGCGCTCGTCGCGCCCGACGGTTCGCCGATCTCGTCGGTCGAGGACCTGAAGGGCAAGCAGGTGGCCGCCACCAAGGGCACCGACCCGTACTTCTTCCTGCTGCAGTCGCTCGAGGCGGAAGGCCTCGAGGCATCCGACATCACCGTGCAGAACCTGCAGCACGCCGACGGCTGGGCCGCCCTGCAGAACGGCTCGGTCGACGCCTGGTCGGGGCTCGACCCGATCATGGCCGGCGCCGAGGAACAGGGCGCCACGCTCTTCTACCGCAACGTCGACTTCAACAGCTACGGCTTCCTGAACGCGACCGAGTCGTTCCTCGCGGAGAAGCCCGAGGTCGCGCAGGCCGTCGTCGACGCCTACGAGACCGCCCGCGCCTGGGCGGCGGAGAACCCCGAGGAGACCGCCGAGATCCTCGCGGGGGTCGCCGGTCTCGACATCGCCGTGGCCACGAAGGTCATCACCGAGCGCTCGAACCTCGACGTCGACCCGGTGCCGGGCGAGGCGCAGCTCGAGGTGCTCGCCAAGATCGGTCCGATCTTCGTCGAGCTCGGCGACGTCGCGACGCAGCAGCAGGTCGACGACGCGCTCGAGACGCTGATCAACGACGAGTTCGTCACGAAGGCCGACGCCGGCCGCTTCGAATAGGTCCCAGCCGCTCCGGGGGTCGTTTCCCGCCATCACCACGGCGATGCAACCGCGGGTTTGCCGGGAAACGACCCCGGGAACGAAAGAGAGAACGCACATGAGCAAGTCGGATGCCGCGGTCCTCCCGCTCGTGGACACGACGGGCACGGTCGTGGACACGTCGCCGAGCGGCGGCGCCGCGGCATCCGTGCCACTCACCCGACGGCGCTGGTTCCTCGTCGTCGGCGGCGCGATCCTCCCCCTCGTGCTGCTCGCCGTCTGGCAGTTCGTGACGACGACGGGCATCGTGCCCGTGTCGCAGCTGCCGTCGCCCGAGATGGTGTGGCTGGCCGCCGTCGACCTCGCCCAGCGCGGGCTGCTCGGGCAGTACGTCGCGATCTCGACGCAGCGCGTGCTGCTCGGCTTCGCCTTCGGGGCGGCGATCGGCCTCGCGCTCGGCGCCATCGTGGGCCTCTCGCGGCTCGGCGACATCCTGCTCGCACCGACGCTAGGTGCGTTGCGGGCGGTGCCGTCGCTGGCGTGGGTGCCGCTGCTCATCCTCTGGTTCAAGATCGGCGAGGAATCGAAGATCATCCTCATCGCGATCGGCGCGTTCTTCCCGGTCTACACGATCGTCTCGGCGGCCCTGCGCCACGTCGACCGGCAGCTCCTCGAGGCGGGGCGCGCCTTCGGGCTGCGCGGAGTGCCGCTCTTCGCCACGGTGCAGTTGCCCGCGGTCGTGCCGTCGGTGCTGTCGGCGCTGCGCCTCGCCCTCGCGCAGGCGTGGCTCTTCCTCGTGGCAGCGGAGCTCATCGCGTCGTCGATGGGGCTCGGCTTCCTGCTCAGCGACTCGGGCAACACGGGCCGCATCGATCGCATCATCCTCGCGATCATCCTGCTCGCGGTGCTCGGCAAGCTCACCGACTCGATCGTGGGGCTGTTCGAGCGCTGGGCGGTGCGCCGCTGGGCGTAGCGCCCCGCACCGAGTTGCCCGATTCTCGTGAGATTCGGGCAACTCGGTGCAGGGGTGCCGGCCTCAGTCGGCGAGACGGATCACCTGCGCCCGGCCATCGGGCCCGGCCACCACGAGCACGCGTTTGGCCGTGACGCCCTCGAGCGCGGCGACGACGGCCGCGGCATCCGGCTCCGATTCCACCTCGGCTGCGGGATCCGTCTCGGCGACCCGCTGCCAGACGGTGACGGATGCCCCGGTGACCCGCTCGATCTCCTGCTCGAGCGGCGCGGCGTCTCCGGCGGCGACGAGGATGACCCGGCCGATCCGGCGCTGCGGCGCCAGTCCCTCCGCGGCGATCACCGCTCGGTCGCGTCGCCAGACGGCGAAGTGGTAGACGAAGACCAGCGCGGTGGCGACGAGGAGGCCGAGGGGCGCGCGAATCCGGTCGACGAGGCTCGCGCCCGAGGTCGAATCGAGCGCGAACTCGAACAGCCGATACCCGACGACGAGCAACGCGACGAGCGCGACGACGGCGCTGACCCCGAACACGGCGACGAGATAGACGCGGCGTCCGGTGCCGGCGACCTCGGTCGGCGGGACGCTCCGCGCGGGCCGCCAGCTGAACCACCACACCGGTCCGCCGACGACCAGCGCGCTGATTCCGCCGAGCAGCAGCGAGCGGGTATCGGATGCCGCGAGCGGGCTCGCGAGCGCCGCGAGCGTCGCGTTCAGGATCACGCCGATGCCCGATGCCGCGGCCGCGAGACCGACCGCCGCCATCACGAGGGTGCCCGCCCGGCGCGTGGCCTCGGAGCGACGGACCGCGATGCCGCGGTGATACCACCACACCAGGGCGCCGACGGACGCCGCGGCGATCGCCGTGCCCAGCGGGCCCAGGATCTCGGCTGGCGGGTCGCCCGGGTCGAAGGCCAGCCGCAGCAGCACGAAGAGCGCGGTGCCGAGTCCGCCGAGTCCCAGGACACCCGCCCCGAGCACCCCGACGACGACGAGCGCAACCGCCGAGAGACCGGTCCGCAGGTCCTTCGCGGCGTCGCGATACCAGTGCCACCACCAGATCGCCCCACCGGCGAGGGCCCAGAGGAGCGCCTCGACGGGTGCCTGCCAGACGGGAGCGCCGGCCAGTGCTGCCGCCGACCCCAGGGCACCTCGGATCGCGGCGCCGAACAGCGAACCGAGCGCGGTCACCGCGCCGCCGACCCCGACGACGAGCCCGTAGACCGACCCTGCGACGGCGGGCACCGTGGCCAGCCGGATCGGACCCTTGCGCGGATGCCGCCACATCCACCGGTGCCAGGCCCAGACGGCGGCCCACACCACGCCGGTGGCGAGGGAACCCGGCTGCCACCGTCCGCTCACGCCGGCGGTGGCCGCCCCGAGGAGCGCGGATGTCGCGACGATCAGCGACACCGTGTACATCGCCGCGACATAGAGTCCCCACGCCAGCGACGCCCGCTCCGCGGCATCCGCGAGCCGGCGCCACACCACCCACCAGAGCACGGCCCCGAGGGGTCCGCCGATGAGCGCGAAGGAGAGGGAGAGCGCGAGGCCGTCGGATCCCCTCACCAGGTCGGTACCGACCGGGAGGAGCCGCTCGAGGAGCTGTGCGACGCCGATCGCGGTGATGGTGACCAGCACGAAGAGGATCGTGTAGACGATGAGGCGGCGCACGGTGCCCTGCGCCGACCCGGTGGCCGGAGCGGGAGTCGCGGCGGTGTTCGTGGTGCTCATCGGTTCACCGGCGTCGGGTTGCAGATCGTGAGCTGCCACGGCGCGGTCTCGATGAGCCATCCGCCGTCGGCTGCGACGAGGTCGAACGAGCCCTGCTCCTCGTAGTCCGATGACCCGAACAGGCCGCCCTCGTACGAGATGGTGATGAGCACGTCGACGTCGGCGGTGTCGTCGCGTTCCGTCGTTCCGACGAGGGTGACGCGCATGCGATCCACCGGACCGGGCTCGAAGCGCTCGCAGTCGTCGGCGATCTCGGGCACCAGGTACTCGCGAGCGGATGCCTCGTCGCCATCGATCACCGCCGCGGAATACCGCTGCACGACCCCCTCGGGCGTTGATTCGTCGAGCTGTTCCGGTGCGCCGCGCGTGAACACGACGATGAGCGCGATCACCACCAGTGCGCCGATCACGGAGAGGATCACGATGAGGGTGCGGTCGCGTTTCGGTGCGGGGGCATCGGTCATGACCCTCATCATGGCGTGCCGCGGGCTCAGGATGGACCGTGCGACACGGTCTCGCCTGCCGCAGGAAGCACGCCGCCGAACTGCTCGCCCACGGTCGCGAACGTGAAGCCGCGATCGCGGAGGCCGCCGATGACGTCGGGCACGGCCTCGAGGGTCTCCTCGTGCGTGTCGTGCAGCAGCACGATGCTGCCCCGGGCGGCCCACGACACCGCACGCTCGACGACGAGGTCGACGCCCGGAGTGGTCCAGTCCTTCGTATCGACATCCCAGACGACGATCGGGAGTCCGGCGAGATCGCGTACCCGTTGGTCGAGGTCGCCGTACGGCGGACGGAGCATCGAGGGCACGACGCCGGATGCCGCGGTGATCGCCGCCTGGGTTCGGTCGATCTCTGCGCGTACCTCTGCGTCGGGCAGCTTCGTGAGCTGCGGATGCCCCCACGTGTGGTTGCCGAGCTGGTGTCCCTCGGCGACGAGCCGCCGCACGACTGCGGGGCGTCGCTCGACGGCGACTCCCTGCAGGAAGAACGTCGCCGGCGCGCGAAGATCGCGAAGCATCCCCACGAGGTCCTCGGTGAGCGAGCTCGGACCGTCGTCGAAGGTGATCGACACGCAGGCCACGAGCGTGCAGTCGACGGAGTCCGCTCCCGTCGGCGCCGTCTCGGGATCGTACGGTGCGCCGCCGCCGATCGCCGCGTGCACGGCGGCGCCGAACGGGCTCAGGAACGGTGCGAGCAGGCGTGCCGGCACGAGCACCGGGACGTAGAGGCGGCCGCGGCTGTCGCTGCCGCCCAGGAGCGGCATCGGCACGATGAAGTCATCGGGAGTCACCACGGTGTCGGCCAGGATCGTTCGGATGCCCGCGGCCGTGTGCCCGGCGAACGGATCGGCCACACCCGCGAGCCCTGCGGCCCTGAGCCCCTCGGCGATGAGCCCCAGCACCCGGGCCTCGGCGCCGGCGCGGTAGAGGGCGGCGCCATCGCCGAGCTCGCCCGTGGCGGCGTCCGTGTACCAGGTGACCCGGTCCAGGGACGGCGCGGTGACCTCGTCGCGGTGGATGACGATGATGCGCTCGCCCAGCGTCGTGCCCGCGGCCGCCACGATCGCGCAGTCGACCGTGAGGCTGGCGCCCTCGACCATCGTGAGCGGCTGCGGCGCGCACGCGTCGCCGACCCCGCCGGGGGCGATGTCCACGGCGGGCGTCCACACGAGGCCGCGCTGGGCGGCGTAGGCACGAACGGCGTTGGCGATGGAGGCGTCGAGCAGGTCTCCCAGCGCACTCGCGCCCTGGGGAGTGGCCCAGCGGGCGACGACGGTCAGCCCCGGTTGGGCCATGGCGGCGAGCCGCGGCACGAGGCCGGGCGCCGCCTCGGGGCTGAGCCGTGGCATCCGGAAGCCGACGTCGACGCGCGGTTGGGGTGGCGTCGGTGGCAGCTGCGGGCCATCGCGCGCCTCCGGCTCGTCGTCCGTCGACCGGTCCGTCGCCTCGGCGGTCGGCGGTGGGGTCGACGATCCATTCCACATCGGGTCGTCGATCGAGGACGACCGCGCGCAGCCCGACAGCACGGCGACCGCAGCGACCGCCACCACGGCCGCAGCAACGGTCGCGGGCCGTCGAGCCGCCCCGATCCGCCCCATGCCGTCACCATAGACAGCGCCGCGACGATGCCGCGATCGGGTCGCCGGTGCGCCGTCAGCGCAGTGCCCGGTAGGCCGCACGCTCAGCGGGCGTGAGGTGCTCCGTGGCGTACGAGAGCATGGTGCGCGGCATCCGCGAAGCGAACTGGTCGAGGAACTCGGTGAGCACCTGGCGGCCCACGCGCTTGCCCACCTCCCGCAGCATCCACCCGGCCGCCTTGTGCATGAGGTCCTCGCGGTCGGCGAGCAGGCGCGGTGCGAGTCGCAGGATCGGTCTCGCGTCGCCCGCCTTGATGAATGGGAATGTCGCGAGCACCGCGACCCGGCGCTCCCAGAGCGAGTCGGATGCCGCGAGCTGGTCGATCAGCGGATCGTCGCCGCGTCCGGCGTCGAGCAGGAACTCGCCGACGAGGGTCTCGGCCGACGCGTCGACGAGATCCCAGTTGTTCACGCGGCCCGCGCGCACCGCCGCGAGGTACTCGGCGTGGATCGCGACGCGAGCCGCATCGTCGCGACCTCGGGTTCGGCTCGCGACCCGGAACTGGCGCACCATCACGAGCAGCGCGGCGAGTCGGTGCTCATGCACGGGGCTGGCCAGCAGCGCCGAAGCCTCGGCGAGCGGCATCCGTTCGAACCGCTTCACGATCGCGCGCGTCACCGGCACCGTGACGCCGACGAACACGTCGCCCGCGCCGTACTGACCCGGACCCGTCTTGAAGAACCGCAGCAGGGCCGCGGCGCGTTCGGGATCGCCCGCCTCGTCGATCGCGTCGGCGAGCGCGGCGGCAGTCTCGTCGTCGGAGTCCACGACTGCACTCTAGGGGTCGACCGCATGCATGGGAGACGGGCGCGGGAGACCATGATCGGTCTCGCCGCGCCCGTCGGACCTGGCGCTGTCGCGGAGTCAGTGCGAACTCCCGAGGGGTGAGAGGTCGTCATCAACCGTGTCGGTCGGCGTGTTCGAGTCTCGCCGCGCGTCTCCGAGGGGTGAGAGGTCGTCGCGCACGTCGACCGTCGTGGCCGCCGGCGGGCCGGCGTGCAGCTCGCGACGGACTTCGGCGCTGAATGGGACCGTCTCGCTGACCGGCGCGCTCGCGTGCAGCTCGCGGCGGACGTCGGCGCTGAACGGGGCCGCTTGGCTGACCGGCGCGCTCGCGTGCAGTTCACGCCGAGCCTCGGCGCTCATGCCGCGCTGGGCGTCGGAGTTCAGCGCGCGCTCGGCAGCGGCGTTCAACGCCCGCTCGATGCGGTCCGCGCCGATGACGTGGCCGCGGACGAGCTCCTGCTGTGCGGCGTTCTGCGCCGGGCGCAGGTCATCGCGGACCTGACCGCCCTGTGCGGCTGCGCCCGCGCAACCGCTCATGAGGACTACGAGCGACACGGTGATGGCCACCGGTGCCGCCGTTCGTGTGTTCATGACTCCGTTCCTTCCGGGTTGGGGTTCACCACCTGAGGTGGGGATACCGCGAACGTACGAGGATCCCTCCGACACCGAATCCGGGCGACCACCCGCATCGGCACCCGGAATTCCTGAGTGTTCCTCAGGGTCGGGGGTCGCCGGCGTGGACCGAACGAACCACGACCGGCTCCGGGCGCCGCTCGCTGGTGAAGGAATGCGCCACTTCGCGAAGTCCGCCGCGGGTTCTCGCCCCCACGCAAGAAAGCCGCGCCGGGCCGCAACACATCGCGGGAAGGGCCCGTCTAGCCTTGAAGTACCGGCCGAGCGGCCGGATCCACGTCGCGCTCGCGACCGCACCCGGGAACGGAGGTTCACATGTCGAACATCACGATCGACGCCATCATCGGCGAACCCGAGGTCCTCGAAGACGGGATGGCGCGCGCAGACATCGCGCTCGCGATGGGGGTCGAGACCGACCCGGCATGGCTCCGCCTCAAGGAGTCGGCCACGAGGCTCCAGGCGCTCCAGGCGAAGGACGGGTCCGTCCCCGAGACGGGCGAACACGGCGAGGCATCCGCCCTCGTCGATGCCATCGTGGAGTCGATCGAGGGGCTCGTACCGCGGTTCCCGCACGAGCGGGCGTACCTCGCGGCATCCGTCGCCGACTTCCGGAAGTGGCAGGCCGAGGGGTTCGGCGTGCCCGACTTCCTCGACTCGCTCGTGGCGTTCCAGCCGCAGCAGCACCGCGTCGACGGCATCCGCCACCTCGTGGTCTTCCCGATGTACACGCAGAACGGCTCGCCCGACCGGCACGTCGAGGCGCTCATCGTCGAGACGATCTGGCCCGAGTTCATCGCCGCGCTCGAAGCGGGCGAGTACTCGAACAAGCTGTTCGTCTCGCTGCGCCTCGTCGACTTCACGCCGGGCTACGACACGAACTCGGCGGTGCTGTTCCCCGAGACCGTGGCGATGCGCGAGATCCCGCCGTTCACATGGGGTGCGATCTTCCAGGACCGCGAGGCCGCCCGGTACCGCCGGGTGGTGCGCGCGGCGTCCGAGATCACGAAGCTCGAACTGCCCCATGACGCGGCCTCACTGCTCGACGACCAGGAGCTCGCCGAGCGCACGTTCGTGATGTGGGACATCATCCACGACCGCACGCACATGCGCGGAGACCTGCCGTTCGACCCGTTCATGATCAAGCAGCGCATGCCGTTCTTCCTGTACTCCCTCGAGGAGCTGCGGTGCGACCTCACCGCGTTCCGCGAGTCGGTGAAGATCGAGCGGGGCCTTCGCGCCAAGCAGGCGACAGCGCCGAGCGACGGTGGCGCGGCGGTACCGCTCTCCGACGTCGAGCAGCAGCTGCTCGAGCACGCCAAGCTCGTGCAGTACGCCGTGATCTTCGACCGGATCTTCCGGTTCGCGATCACCGGCTCGCGCGTGCGCAACTACGACGGGCTCGGCGGCCAGCTCCTGTTCGCCTGGCTCCACCAGAAGCACGTGCTCGAGTGGACCGACGTCTCGCTGAGCTTCGACTGGGCGGCCGTGCCCGACGCGGTCGTCGAGCTCGGCGACGCCATCGACGAGCTCTACTGGAAGTCGATCGACCGTCCGAAGACGGCGCACTGGCTCGCCGCCTACGAGCTGGTGCGCGGCGTGCTCACGCCGAACCCGGCGTCGGTGTGGGCCGAGGGCCTGCCGCGCGACGTGCTCGCCGGCGCCCCCAAGGGCTACACCGACCTCGTGATGGACGACGAGTTCCCCCTCTCGATGTTCTACGAGGCGCTCGACAAGAAGATGAAGCCGGTCATCGAGTCGACGGTGGGCATCACCGGCGCCTCGGAGGCCTGACGTGGCGGTCGCCGGCCGGACCGTGCTCATCGCGGGGGC
>DASUVU010000241.1:0-8487 GCA_036378815.1 Agromyces sp.
GCGGTCATCGTGCCGCCTCCGCCGGCTGGGCGAGCTCGCGGAGTGCGTCTTCCTTCACGCGTGCCAGCTCGACCTTGCCCGTCAGGGTGCGCTCGAGGGTCGGACGCACGAGGATGTGGCGCGGCTTCTTGTATCCGGCGAGGCGCTCGCCGACGAACGCCTGCAGCGCCTCGACATCGATCTCTGCGCCACCCGCCGGCGCCACCATCGCGCAGACGACCTCGCCGAAACGCCGGTCGGGCAGGCCGAACACGACCGCGTCGTCGACGGCCGGATGCTCCAGCAGCGCGTTCTCGACCTCGGCGGGGAACACCTTCTCGCCGCCGGTGTTGACGACCGCGCTCAGCCGGCCCAGCAGCTCGATCGTGCCGTCGCCGTTCGAGCGGGCCCAGTCGCCGGGGATCACGTACCGGTGCCCGCGGATCGTGGGGAACGCCGACGCCGTCTTCTCGGGGTCGCCGTAGTAGCCCTTCGGCAGGATGCCGCGGTACGCCAGCCTTCCCAGCGCACCCGGCTCGAGGGTGATCTCGCGGTACTCGTCGTCGAGCAGCACCGCCCCGGGTTGGAGCACGAGCCGGGCGGGGAGGTCGTCGACGCTCCTCGTGATGCCGAACGCGTACGGCCCGCCCTCGCTCGACGCGAGCATGTCGACGATCGAGAGGTCGCCGACGGTGTGCAGCCGACGCTTCACGTCATCGCTGAACCGCATTCCCGAGCTCAGGATCGACGTGACGTACGGCAGGCCCTCGCCGCGCTCCGCGCGTTCGACGAGGGGCAGCGCGAGCGCATCGCCAGCCACGATGAGCCGCGTCGCGCGGTGCTCCATCGCGAGGCGGTAGGCCTCGTCGATGTCCATCCGCGGGCTCGCGTGCAGCACCACGGTGCCGCCGATGGCGAGGGTGCCCATGGTCGTCGAGGACGCGGTGCCGTGCAGCATCGGGCTGAGCGGCAGCGTGGTGACCCGCGTGGTCGCCGGGTCCGTCGCGATGTCGACCGCGGCCGCGACCGAGTCGGGCGGGGTCACGCCGATGATGCCCCACGTCGACTGCCGGCGTGCCTCGAGCAGCGTGTCGAGCTCCCACACGACGGCCTTCGGCGAGCCGGTCGTGCCGCCCGTGTAGATGCGCATGTCGGCGCCCCTCGGCGCGATGGGCGGCAGCTGGCCGCCCGCGGCGACGAGGTCCTCGTAGCGCGTGGCGCCGGGCACCGGGCTGCCGCCGTCGTCGATCGTGACGAGCTCGATGCCGAGTCCCGCTGCGGCCTCGGCGGCGAGCTGCCCGAGCGAGGTCGGGGCGAAGAGCACCCTCGAGTCGGAGTCGATGAGCAGGTCGCGCACCTCACGCGCCCGATAGCGGTAGTTGATGGCGACCGGTGCGACGCCCGTGGCGAGGCATCCCCAGTTGATCGAGAGGTACTCGGGCAGGTTGTACAACAGCAGCGCGGCCGCGTCGAGGGGCTGGAGGCCCCGATCGGCGAGGAACCGGGCGATCGCGTCGGCCTCGGCGGCCAGTCGGCCGTAGTTCCACGTGGCATCGCGGGTGACGACGGCCGTGCGGCCGGGCTCGCGCTCGGCGATGCCGCGCCAGACGTCGCCGTAGTGCAGCGCGGTCATGCGTTCGTTCCCTTCCGGCTGGGCGGTCCCGAGGGTTGCGCCTGCGGCGCGAAGCGCGTCCGCCAGACGGCGTCGATGCCGTCGGCACTCCAGCCACCGTCGGCGTACTCGACGTCGAGCACCGCCGGGTGCGAGTAGAGGGTGATCCGGTCGCCGCCGATTCCGATCGCCTGGCCGGTGACGTCCTGCGACTCGCCGCTCGCGAGCCAGACGACGAGTGGCGCGACGTCCTCGGGGCTGCCGAGCGCCCGGTCGTGGCGGAGCTCGTGGGGGATCGGCTCGCCCGCGACGAACCGCTCGTAGTGCTCGGCGTACTCCGGGATCGTGGCGGTCATCGGCGACAGCGCGGTCGGGACCACGGTGTTGGCCGTGATCCCGTCGCGGGCGAGCTCGAGCGACCACGTGCGGGCCATCGCCACGAGCCCGGCCTTCGCCGCGGCGTAGTTGGTCTGGCCGAAGCTGCCGAACTGGCCGGCGGGCGACCCGATGAGGATGAGTCGGCCGCCCTCGCCCTGCTCGCGCAGGAACGTCGCGGCGGCTCGGCCGCAGGTGAACGTGCCGCGAAGGTGGGTGCCGACCACGGCGTCGAAATCGTCGTCGCTCATCTTCCACAGCACCCGGTCGCGCAGCACGCCGGCGTTCGCCACGAGCACGTCGAGCCGCCCGAAGGCGTCGACGGCCGCCGCGACGAGCTGGTCGGCCGTCTCGGTGGGGCCCACCGGTCCGACCGAGGCCACCGCCCGACCACCCGCGCCGACGAGCGCGTCGACGGTCTCGTCGGCGCTCGCCTGATCGATGTCGTTGACGACGACGGCCGCCCCCGCCGCTGCGAGCGCGATCGCATACGCCCGGCCGAGGCTCCGGCCGGCCCCAGTGACGATCGCGACGCGGCCGTCGAGGCGCACGCCGCTCATCGGTAGTGCCTCAGGACGAGCTCCGCCACGACGGCGGGCTTGACGGCACCCTCGACCTCCCAGACGAGGGCGAGCTCGACCTGCCATCCGTCGCCGAGGTCGGTGACCCCGACGACCTCGCCCGAGACGCGGATGCGGGCGCCCGACGGCACGGGCTGCGGGAAGCGGATCTTGTTGAAGCCGTAGACGATGCCCGTGCGGGTGCCGGTGACCCGGTAGATCTGCCGGAGGTGCGGCACGATCATGCTCAGCGTCAGCATGCCGTGCGCGATCCGCCCGCCGTACGGCGACTGCGCCGCGCGTTCGGCGTCGACGTGGATCGGGTTGTCGTCGCCCGACAGCTGCGCGTAGAGGTCGATGTCCTCCTGGGGGATGGCCCGCCAGTCGGATGGCCCGAACTTCGCGCCGAGGATGTCGCCGACATCGTCGATCGTGGTCTCGACGGTCGTCGGGACGGTGGGCGTGTCTGTCATGCGAACTCCTTCGTTGCCGCGCCCGTCACGATGACGGCGCGTCCGGTGATCTCGCCACGGGCGAGGGCTTGGTACGCCGCATCGGCGTCGTCGAGGTCGAATCGCCGGGTCACGAGCGACGCCACGTCGAACGCGCCGGCGGCCGCGAGCGCGGCGACCTCGGGCAGGTCGGTGCGGGTGCGTCCGCCGAACGATCCGACGATGTGGTGACCGCGGCGCACGAGCGGGGTGATCTCCACCTCGGCTGCGGCGGCGCCCGCGGCGATGCCGATCGCCACCATGCGGCCGCCGTCGTCGAGCATGCCGACCGCCTGGGCGAACGTGGCGGGATGGCCGAGCGCCTCGAATGCGACGCGAACGCCGCCGCCCGTCGCCTCGCGAACGGCCGCGACGGGGTCGGTCTCGCGGGCGTTCACGGTGTGCGTCGCGCCGAGCTCGCGGGCCCGCTCGAGCTTCTCGTCCGCCACGTCGATGGCGACGATCGTGGTCGCGCCGGCCGACCGGGCCATCGGGATCAGGCTCGAGCCGATGCCGCCGACGCCCACGATGGCCACCGAATCACCATCCGCCACCTCGCCGGCCCGGAACACCGCGCCGTACGAGGTGAGGCCCGAGCAGCCGAGGATGCAGGCGAGCTCGGGGTCGAGGCCGACGGGCACCGCGGTGAGTGCCGAGAGCGGCACCACGGCGTACTCCGCGAGTCCGCCCATCGAGTACATGGCGAGGAACGAGCCGTCGGGCATCGCGAGCCGGCTCTCCCCGTCGTAGAGGGTTCCCCGCAGGCGGTTCTGTGCGAAGAACTCGACGCAGAGGTCGTCGCGACCCCTGAGGCACTGGTCGCACGTCTCGCAAGGCATGATGAAGCCCGCTGCCACGATGTCGCCCGGGCGGAGGCCGCGAGCATCCTCGGTGCCTTCGCCGATCGTCACGATGCGGCCGCTCACCTCGTGACCGAGCACGGCCGGCCTGGGGAAGGTCACCTCGCCCTTGATGACGTGGAGGTCGGTGTGGCACACGCCGCATGCGATCACCTCGAGCAGGGCCTCGCCGGCGCGGGGGGCCGGTGTGTCGATCTCGAGCACCTCGAGCCGAGGCGAATCGCCGTGCAGCACCGCGGCTCGCATCGTCGCGGGAATGGAAGCGGACACGGCGCTGGAACCTGAGGTCGTGGTGGGCACAGAGCAATCCTGCACGCTCGGATCGGTCTCGGTCAGGTTCCCTTCCGCAGGATGAAAGCGCGGTGGGGACCCGCTTTTCCTGCGTGAGAGAGTGACGACGCCGAACCAGCAGGCCGCGATGAAGGGGGCACGAAATGGCGATGACAGAGCTTCTCCTCGATCCCACGGGGATGGAGGAAGGTACGCAGGACGACACGCTGTCCCCGCGTCCGGTGAGCCTCAGGGGACTCACGATCGGACTGCTCGACAACACCAAGCCGAACGCGACGCTCCTCCTCGAGGAGATCGGACGGCTGCTGCAGCGCCGGTACGGCGCGGGCGAGTCGAAGCTGTACACGAAGGACTACTTCGGCACGCCGGCGAAGGACGAACTCCTCGACCGCATCGCCGACGAGGTCGACTTCGTCATCACGGCCGTCGGCGACTGCGGGTCGTGCAGCGCAGGCACCGTGGCCGACGGCATCCTGCTCGAGCGCCGCGGCATCCCGACCGCCTCGATCACCTCCGACTCGTTCCTGCCGTCGGGTGAGGCGATGGCGAAGGTCATGGGCTTTCCCGGATTCGACTTCTACGCCGTCAAGCATCCGATGGCGAGCCTGTCGTCCGAGGAGATCAAGGAGCGCGCTGAGACCGCGCTTCCCGAACTGCTGCGCATTCTGGGCGTGGAGGAGTGAATATGAGTACCACCATCGAGAACACGTCGGCGCAGGTCGTCGACGAGGAGACCGTGCTCGACGCGCTCGAGTACTACTGGGACAAGGAATGGACCGACGGACTGCCCGTCGTGCCGGTCACGGAGTCGTACCTGGCCGAGTTCCTCGCCGTCGTCGACCGTGACCCCGAGGAGATCCTCTTCACGATCACCCACCTGAACCGGCACATGACCGTCCGGCTCGCGGCGATCAACGCGGCGATGGCCGGGTGCAAGCCCGAGTACTTCCCCGTGGTCATCGCGGCCTGGGAGGGCATCGCGAAGGAGCCGCATCCGCGCCGCGGCATCTGGCAGTCGACGACCGGCACCGCCCCGTTCCTCGTGGTCAACGGCCCGGTGCGCCAGGAGCTCGAGATCAACAGCCAGGGCAACATCTTCGGCTCGGGATTCCGCGCCAACGCGACGATCGGTCGCGCCATCCGGCTCGGCTGCATCAACGTGTTCGGCCTGCACCCGCACAAGCTCGACCAGGCCACGCAGGGAACGCCGGCGAAGTACACCTCGCTGATCGGCGAGAACGAGGAGCAGAGCCCCTGGCCGCCGCTGCACACCGAGTTCGGCTTCGACGCGTCCGACAACGTCGTGACCACCTTCGTGATCCGCTCGGTCATCCACATCGAGGCCCGGCACAGCATGGAGCCCGAGCAGCTCGCGCTCGACTTCGTCGACACGATCTGCCGCACCGGTGCGCTCATCCACGAGTACACCAGCGCGCTGCTCGTGCTCGTTCCCGAGCACGCCGAGCTGTTCGCGAACGCCGGCTGGAGCAAGGACGACCTGCGCAACTACGTGTTCGAGCACGCGACGCGACGTCGCGCGGCGCTCGCCGCCGTCGGCAAGGACGCGCTGTCGCACAAGTCGCGCTGGCGCCTGCCCGCCGCGCACCCCGACGCGACGCCCGACACCGCCAGCGGCACCGACGACCCCGACAACGTGCGGCTCCTGAGCCACCCCACCTCGGTGCAGATCATGGTCGCCGGCGCGAACAACGCGGGCGTCTCCGCAGTGGTCGAGGTGTTCACGCTCAACCCGCCGCGCGAGATCCCCTGCTCGACGAGCCGGATCGGAGACTGACATGGCCGAGATGACCGACCCCGCCGTGGTGGATGCGGCATTCAAGGAGTTCGCCGACATGGTGGCGAACGACGGGTACCTGCTGCGGTGGGCACCTGCCGATGACGAGAAGCTCGTCGTCACGATCGACGCGGGCCCCGATGCCTGCGCCGACTGCCTCGTGCCGCTGCCGGTCATGGAGTCGATCCTGTCCACGGCGCTCGAGAGCACGCCATACCAGCTGAGCCGTGTCGTGTTGCCGGAGGGCGAGGGTCACTAGGCGAGGTCGCAAGACAGGAGGTCGACATGTTCCTCACCGACGAGGAGATCCGGATGCGCGACGGTGCCGAGGGCGAGGCGGTCGCGGTCGCGATGGACCTGCTGATCCGCTACGGCGACGCCCTCGGGGCCGAGCGGCTCGTGGACACGCGCAACGTCGCAGGCACGATGACCCAGCCCTCGCCCGCGAAGCAGAAGCTGTTCGAGGAGGGCGGCTGGGCCAAGGCCTACGCCGTCATCAACCTCGACAGCGACCGTGACATCGAGATCCCGCGCATGAAGGTGCCGACCTGTCAGCTGCAGCATGGCTTCGCGTCGGATGCCGCGGGGCTGACCAAGTACGCGCCGGAATCGATCGAGCTGCAGGACAGCGCCGAGTCCTACTACAGCGAGCGAGGCGTCAACATCCTCGCGACGTGCACGCCGTACCAGGTCGGCAACCTGCCTGTGCGGGGCGAGCACTGCGCGTGGATGGAGTCGTCGGCCGTCGTGTACTGCAACTCGGTGCTGGGCGCTCGCACGAACTGCGAGGGCGGGGCGTCCACCGGCGCCGCGAGCCTCACCGGCAAGATCCCGTACTGGGGCAACCACCTGCCCGAGAACCGCTTCGCGACGCACCTGCTGCAGGCCGACGTGTCGATCGACACGTTCCAGGAGTGGGGGATGTTCGGATACTTCGTCGGCGAGGCGGTGCAGGAGGCGCGGCCGGCCGTGATCGGCGAGCTCGCACAGCCCGACCTGGCCGATCTCAAGCACTTCGGCGCGGCCACGGCGACGTCCGGCGGCGTCGAGCTCTACCACATACCGGGGATCACGCCCGAGGCGCCCAGCCTCGAGGCGGCCTTCGGCGGCCGCGCCGCGCCCGAGCCCATCCGATACGGCCCGCGCGAACGCGAGTGGGTCTACGAGACGCTGAACGCGCAGGGCAGCAGTACCGACGTCGACTTCGTGCTGTTGGGGTGTCCGCACGCGTCGCTCGACCAGGTCGCGCAGATCGCGTACCTCCTGGAGGATCGCCGACTGCACGACGGCACCGAGCTGTGGGTGAAGACCCCGCGAGCCCTGCGCACGATGGCCGACCGGAACGGGTACACCCGCACCATCATGAAGGCGGGCGGCCGGGTGCTGACCGACTCGTGCCCGGCGATGTCGAAGGCGGCGCCGCCCGGGACGCGCGTGTTCGCCACGGACTCGGCGAAGCAGGCGCACTACCTTCCGGCGATCCTCGGGATCGAGGCGTGGTTCGGCACGCTGGAGGAGTGCATCGACGCGGCCGTCACCGGCACATGGCGGGGCGGCATCCGATGAGCGCCCTCGAGCCCGACTCGGTGCCGCAGATCGAATTCCGCGGTCGCGGCATCGTGCCGGGAGTGGTCGAGGCCGAGGCGCTCGTCACCCACGACGCGATCTCGGGGTTCGGCGGCATCGACGTCGCGACGGGCACCATCATCGAGCCCAGGCACGAGCTCTTCGGCGTGTGCTTCACCGGCAAGGTGCTGGTGTTCCCCGGCGCGAAGGGCTCCTCGGGCTGGTCGGGCTACTTCCAGAGCACCCGGCTCATGGGCACCGCGCCCGCGGCGATGGTGTTCAACGTGCTCACCACGAAGGCCGTGCTCGGCGCCATCGTCACGCGTGTGCCGACGGTCGTCGAGGCCGAACCCGACCCCCTCGAGACCATCCGGACCGGCGACCTCGTGCGGGTCGACGGCGACGCCGGGCTCGTCACCGTCGTTCGCCGAGCCGGGGCCGGTGGGATCCAGACTACGCTTGCTTTCACTATCTGAAAAGGTACTTGGAGGCGCCGTCCCGGGTCGGCAGACTCGACCCCAGCCGTCCGCACCGATGCGGGCGAACCAGTCCGACACAGGAGTCGAAATGATCACAGCAGTGAAAGCTCGGGGCTCGAGTGCCCCGAGACGGCGGTTCACCCGGATGGCCGGGGTCATGGCTGCAGCCGGCGCCCTGGTGCTGAGCGCCTGCGCGGGATCGCCGTCCGGCGGCACGGATTCCTCGGCGGGTGCCGGCGACCAGGAGAAGCTCACGAAGATGGTGGTCGTCACCTTCCTTCCGCTCGAGTCGTTCACTTTCACCCCCGAGATGTACGCCTACGCCGGCGGCTACTTCGAGAAGCACGGCCTCGACGTGCAGCTCCAGCCCGTGCAGGGAACCGCGGCTGCCATCCAGACCCTCCTGGGCGGCGCGGCACCCATCACCCGCGCGAGCACCGTCGACGTCTTCCCCGGCATGGAGGACGGCCAGCCCATCG